>NZ_JADDKI010000115.1:0-18724 GCF_015356725.1 Dietzia sp. SYD-A1 | reverse complement strand
CTCCTCGTCGATCCGGTCGGTGGTCTCGGCGCCGGCGGCCACGAGCGCGGTGAGGACGGTCCACCGCAGGTCGGTGTCGAGGGTCAGGCCGGGCAGGCCCGCCTCGTCAGGTCCCGCGTCGAGGAGGCACGCGAGAACGCGCGCCTGGTCGGCACCCACCGGGCAACTGCACAGGGCGGCGAGGAACGCCAGCTGGTGGTCGGACCCCGCCTCCGATTCCCGGGCCGCCGTGAGCATCGCGGCGGAGAACTCGGGCCACCCGGTGGCGGCCGCCCAGTCCGGGTCGGCGTACCTCGCCAGCGCGGTCTGAGCTTGGGCGAGCACGCGCTGGACCACCCCGATGTGGGGCTCTCGCGGGGCCGCGCGGGTGACCACCTCGACGAACCGGCGAGCCGGAAGCCGGGCGTCCCGGGTCATCTCCCACAGCGCGGACCAACACAGGGTGCGGGCGAGGGAATCCGTCACGTCCTCGATCGACCCGAGAACGGTGTCGAGCGAGCGCTCGTCGAGCCGCACCGAGCAGTACGTCAGGTCCGCGTCGTTGGGCAGGATCACGTCGGGCACGGGGAGCCCGGCCATTTCCGGGACGGTCGTGCGCTCGGCGTCGACGTCCAATTCGGCGAACGTGGTCCGGACCAGTGCCCCCGACTCATCACGGCTGTAGAGACCCACGCCGAGGCGGTGGGTGCGTAGTTCCCCGGCACCGGGGGCGGCCGGTCCCTGAACGACGGTCAGCTCCGAGATCGTCCCCGGGGTGTCGGCGGCGGTGCTCACCTCCACGGAGATCGGGTTGATGCCGGTGGTCCGCAACCACTGGGCGGCCCAGTCGGACAGGTCGCGACCGGAGGACGCCTCGAGTGCCCGCAGGAGATCGCCGAACTCGGCGTTGCCGAAGGCGTGCTCGGCGAAGTAGGCGCGTAGGCCCGCCAGGAACGGCTCGCGCCCCACATACGCCACCAGCTGTTTGAGCACGGATGCGCCCTTGGCGTAGGTGATCCCGTCGAAGTTCGCCTCGACAGTCTCCAGGTCCGTCATGACGGCCGCGACTGGGTGGGTGGAGGGCAGTTGGTCCTGCCGGTACGCCCACGCCTTCTCGACGTTGGCGAAGGTGGTCCAGGCGTCGGTGTACTGCGTGGCGTCGACCTGGGCGAGGACGGAGGCGAAGGTCGCGAACGACTCGTTGAGCCACAGGTCGTCCCACCACCGCATGGTCACCAGGTCGCCGAACCACATGTGGGCCATCTCGTGCAGGATCGTCTCGTTGCGGCGTTCGTAGCGGTATCCGGTGACCCGGGAGCGGAAGACGTAGTCCTCGAGGAACGTCACCGCACCGGCGTTCTCCATGGCACCCGCGTTGAACTCGGGTACGAAGATCTGGTCGTACTTGCCGAAGGCGTACGGCATGCCGAACTCGCGGTGGTAGAAACCGAAACCCTCCTTGGTCTCGGCGAACAGCCGGTCGGCGTCGAGGTGCTCGGCGAGCGACCCCCGGCACAGCAGGCGTAGAGGAATGGTCCCGTGCTCGTCGGTGTAGGAGTCCTCCGCCACGTGGTACGGGCCGGCGATCAGGGCCACCAGGTAGGTCGAGAGGACCTCCGTCTGATCGAATCGGTGAACGACCGCTCCCGACCCACCAGGGGACTCGGTGGCCGGGGTGTTGGACACCACGACCCAGGAGGCGGGGGCCGTGACGGTCAGCGTGTAGCGCGCCTTGAGGTCGGGTTGGTCGAAGCAGGCGAACACCCGTTTGGCGTCGGCGGTCTGGAACTGCGTGTAGAGATAGACCTCCCCGTCCACGGGATCGACCATGCGGTGCAGGCCCTCGCCGGTGGAGGTGTACGCCAGATCGGCGTCCACGATGAGCTCGTTGGTCTCCTGCAGATCGGGCAGCGTCAGCCCCACCTCGTCGTCGTACTCCCCGTTCTCGAGGGTCAGCCCGTTCAACGTCACCGACCGGATCCGCGCCGACCTCAGGTCGATGAACGTCTCCGCCCCGGGCCGAGAACAGGTGAACCGGACGACCGTGCGGGACCGGAACATCCCGCTTCCCGGCCCGCCGGAGCCGTCGGTGAGGTCCAGGTCCACCTCGTAGGTATCCACGTCGATCAGCTCCGCCCTGGCGGCGGCGTCGGAACGGGTGAGATTGAGCGAGCGCATCGGGAGGTCCTCGGTTCCTGGGCGTGAGTGGTGGCCCCAGTCCTACCACCCGGGGCGGGGTGGCAGTCGGCGACCCTGACGAGGAGGATGGGGCCATGACATCCTCCGATTCCACCGCCCGCCGTTCCGTCGACTTCTGGTTCGACCCCCTGTGCCCCTTCGCGTGGGTCACCAGCCGCTGGATCCTCGAGGTGGAGAAGGTCCGCGACATCGATCTGACGTGGAACGTGATGAGCCTGTCCGTCCTCAACGACGGCCGCGACCTGCCGGAGGAATACCTCGAGCACATGCGGCTCGGCTGGGGCCCGGTCCGCGTGGCGATCGCCGCCGCGCAGCGTCACGGTCAGGAGGTCCTGGGCCGGTTGTACACCGAGCTCGGCACCCGCATCCACGATCAGGGCCGGGGGATCGACGACCCCACCGTGATCACCGAGGCGCTCGAGGCCGCCGGACTGGACGCGGGCCTCGCCGCCGCGGCGGCGACCGATGAGTACGACGACGAGCTGCGCGCCTCGCACCACCGCGGCATGGACCCGGTGGGCGACGAGGTCGGCACCCCGGTCGTTCACGTGGACGGCGTGGCCTTCTTCGGACCCGTGCTCACACGCATCCCGCGCGGCGAGGAGGCGGGCAAGGTGTTCGACGGCGCGGCCCTGCTCGCCGGATATCCCTACTTCTTCGAGCTCAAGCGCAGCCGCACCGAGTCCCCACGGTTCGACTGAAGGCCCGGGGGTGCGGCGGGTGCCGAGCGTGGCAGAATCGCCGCCATGCGCATCTACCTGGGAGCGGACCACGCCGGCTTCGAGACCAAGAACGTCATCGCCGAGCACCTGACGGCCTCCGGCCACGAGGTGGTCGACTGCGGTGCCCACACCTACGACGCCGAGGACGACTACCCGGCCTTCTGCATCGACGCGGCTCGCAAGGTCGTCGCGGACCCGGGCAGCCTCGGGATCGTGCTGGGCGGATCCGGCAACGGCGAGCAGATCGCGGCCAACAAGGTCCCCGGCGCCCGCTGCGCACTGGCGTGGAGCGTCGAGACCGCCCGCCTGGCCCGCGAGCACAACAACGCGCAGTTGATCGGTATCGGCGGGCGGATGCACTCTCAGGAGGAGGCGCTGGCGATCGTCGACGCGTTCCTCGACCAGAGCTGGTCGGAGGCCGAGCGTCACCAGAGGCGCATCGACATCCTCGCCGAGTACGAGCGCACCCACGAGGCCCCGCCGGTCCCCGGCGCCTGAGTTCCAGTGCCTGAGGGGCACACACTCCACCGGCTGGCCCGCCTGCACACCGAGTACTTCGCAGGCGGGCCGGTCCGCGTCTCGAGCCCACAGGGGCGGTTCGCCGACCACGTCGTCGTCGACGGGCGCCACTTCGACCGCGCCACGGCCGTCGGCAAGCACCTCTTCCACCACTACGACGGCGGCGTCGCCGTCCACATCCACCTCGGGCTCTACGGGTTCTTCGACACGCACCTGGTGCCGCAGGGGGAACAGCCCCCGGCACCGGTCGGGCAGGTGCGGATGCGGGTCGGCTCGGTCCGCGACGAGGCGGTCGGCGCGGGGTCGCAAGCAGAGGACGGGCCGGTGCACTGCGTGGACCTCCGCGGGCCCACAAGGTGCGAGGTCATCGACGAGGCGGGCGTGGCCGAGGTCCGAGGCCGTCTGGGCCCCGATCCGTTGGATCCCGACGCCGATCCCGAGTCGGCCTGGATGCGCATCTCCCGCAGTGCGCGGCCGATAGGTGCGCTGCTCATGGACCAGAAGGTCCTGGCCGGAGTCGGGAACGTCTACCGCGCCGAGGTGCTGTTCCGGCACGGTATCGACCCGTTCCGCGCCGGCTCGCGGCTAACGGAGGGCGAGTTCCGCGCGATCTGGGGCGACCTGGCGCAGTTGATGGAGGTGGGGGTGGAGACCGGCGCCATCCACACGATCCGCCCGGAGCACGACCACGGGGACGTGCCCCGACGTGGTGCCGACCGACCGCGCAACTACGTCTATCAACGGGACGGCTGGCAGTGCCGGGTGTGCCGCGACGAGATCGCCCTGCAGACGTTGGAGGCGCGGACCCTCTTCTGGTGTCCGACCTGCCAGCATTCTGGTGTCCGACCTGCCAGCCGGGACGGCCGCGCTGAACCCGTCGCCGAGTCGCAGCCGCGGGCGGGCGGGTCAGCCGGTTAGCGGGCGACCATTTCGCAGCCGCACGTCGCGACGGCGTCTCGCGGGTACCGAAGTGCCTGCGAGACGCCATGCCGAGGGGCGGCTGGGATCTGATCGAACAGGCGCTACCGCCAGACGCCATGCCGAGGGGCGGCTGGGATCTGATCGAACAGGCGCTACCGCGAGACGCCATCCTCGGGAGCGCCGGGAGGGCGTCGCGAGTCGTCGTGTGGAGCGGGCGACGGGAATCGAACCCGCGTAGCCTGCTTGGAAGGCAGGGGCTTTACCATTAAGCTACGCCCGCGTCGGCGGCTGACCTGGAGTTTCCCCCGAGGCTCGCTCGCGCGGTGATCACACTACCGGACCGGTGCGGCACCCCCAACTCCCGGCCCGCCAACGCGGAATCTGCCGTGATGCGGCACTGTCGTACACTGGCCGAGTTGGTTTGGCGGCCCGGCAGGTTCCCCGCGTACGGCGCGGGCGGTCGGTCGCGCGACTCACCGGGATGTGGCGCAGCTTGGTAGCGCATCCGCTTTGGGAGCGGAGGGTCGCAGGTTCGAATCCTGTCATCCCGACCAGCGGAGCCCGAGACATGAACCCCACACGACTTTCCTAGGAGATCATCACCGTGAAGAGCACTGTCGAGCAGCTGAACCCGACCCGGGTCAAGGTCACGGTGGAGGTGCCGTTCGCGGAGCTCGAGCCGGACTTCGCCAAGGCTTACAAGTCGCTCGCCGGCCAGGTCAACATCGCCGGCTTCCGACCGGGTAAGGCCCCCGCCAAGCTCCTCGAGGCGCGGATCGGCCGCCCGGCGGTGCTGGAGCAGGTCATCAACGACATGATCCCGACCCGCTACGGCCAGGCCGTCGACGAACACGACCTCAAGGTCCTGGCCCAGCCGGAGATCGAGGTGACGAAGCTCGAGGACGGCGACGTCGTGGAGTTCACCGCCGAGGTGGACGTGCGCCCGGAGATCACCCTGCCCGCCTACTCGGAGCTGGCGGTCACCGTCGAGGCCCCGGCCGCCGACGACGCGGCGGTGGAGACGGAGCTCGACAACCTCCGCGCCCGCTTCGGCACCCTCAAGGGCGTCGAGCGTGGTGCCGAGAAGGGTGACTTCCTCTCGGTGGACCTCGCCGCCACCGTCGACGGTGAGCCGGTCGAGGACGCCTCGACCGAGGGTCTGTCCTACGAGCTCGGCTCCGGCACGCTCATCGAAGGACTCGACGATGCGGCCGAGGGCCTCAAGGCCGGCGAGTCCAAGGAGTTCACCTCGTCCCTCGTCGCGGGCGAGCACGCGGGCAAGGAGGCGGTCATCACCGTGACCGTCCAGTCCGTCAAGGAGCGCGAGCTGCCCGACGCCGACGACGAGTTCGCCCAGATGGCCAGCGAGTTCGACACCCTCGACGAGCTCAAGGCCGACCTCACGGAGAAGGTGGCGCAGCAGGCCAGGGCCGGCCTCGCGGGCGAGATCCGCGACAAGGTCCTGGACGCCTTGATCGAGGCCACCGACATCCCGACTCCCGAGTCCCTGGTCGAGTCCGAGGCGCACGCGCAGATGCACCAGCTCATCGACCAGTTCGGTGGGGACCCGGCGATCCTCGACCAGGCGCTGGCCGCCGAGGGCACGGACCGCGAGACCTTCGAGGCGGAGACCCGCGAGGGCGCCGCGCGCGCCATCCGCAGCCAACTCCTGCTCGACGCCGTGGCCGAGGAGGCCTCGACCGAGGTCTCGCAGGAGGAGCTCACGCAGCACATCATGTTCCAGGCCCAGCGCTATGGCATGGACCCGAACCAGTTCGTGCAGCAGATCCAGCAGGCCGGCCAGCTCGGCTCGCTGTTCTCCGACGTGCGCCGTTCCAAGGCGCTGGCGGACGTCATCGTCCAGGCCAACGTCACGGACACCGAGGGCAACACGGTCGACACGACCGAGTTCTTCGGGTCTCGCGAGGAGGACTCCGCCGACTCCGCCGACTCGGACGAGGCCGCCGAGTCCACCGACGCCGCGGACACCGACGGCAAGGGCGACGACGCCTGACGGTCCTCACCTGCACCACCCCCGGAGCCGGGGGCCACCTCACGGTGGTCCCCGGCTCCGTCGTTCGCGGTGGCAGTGCACCCGGTGCCCGCGGTGGCGGCCGCGGACGCCGACGCCGACGCCGACGCTGAGAGCGAACACCCGCCCCGTCGGGACGGTTCGGCCGTGGGCGTTGGTTACTGTTTGACGTAACGGATACCCGGCCGCCGGTCGGTCGGGCACCGCGGGAGCGGTGAGACGATCAGCGAAGGTAGGTACCCCGTGGCCCAGAACGGTTCAGCGGCACAGCCCGGTTCGACGCAGCCCGCCCTCAGCTCGCCCGGATCCCATGGGCTGACCCTCGGCGACTCGGTGTACGAGCGTCTCCTGCAGGAGCGGATCATCTTCCTGGGTTCCCAGGTGGACGACGACATCTCCAACCGCCTCTGCGCGCAGATCCTGCTGCTCGCGGCGGAGGACCCCACCCGCGACATCGCCATGTACATCAACTCGCCCGGTGGTTCCGTGACGGCGGGGATGGCGATCTACGACACGATGCAGTTCGTCGAGTGTGACGTCGCGACCTACGGTATGGGTCTGGCCGCCTCGATGGGGCAGTTCCTGCTCACCGCGGGCACCAAGGGCAAGCGGTACGCCCTGCCGCACGCCAAGATCATGATGCACCAGCCCTCCGCCGGGGTCGGCGGCTCGGCCGCCGACATCGCGATCCAGGCCGAGCAGTTCGCCGCCACCAAGCGCGAGATGGCCGAGCTCATCGCCTTCCACACCGGCCAGTCCTTCGAGCAGGTCACCGAGGACTCGGACCGCGACCGGTGGTTCAGCGCGGAGGAGGCCAAGGAATACGGGTTCGTCGACCACGTGATCGCCCGTGCCTCCCAGACCGGAGGGACCTCGCCGTCGTGATCATCGACCCCGTCGCCCACGGGAGCGCTCCCGCAGCCCAGCCCGCCCCGCACACCACCACGGAGTCACCGATGACCTCACTGCCGACCTCGCGCTACATCCTTCCGTCCTTCGTCGAGCACTCGAGCTACGGCGTCAAGGAGTCCAACCCGTACAACAAGCTCTTCGAGGAGAGGATCATCTTCCTGGGCACCCAGGTCGACGACGCCTCGGCGAACGACATCATGGCCCAGCTCCTCGTCCTCGAGGGCCAGGATCCGGACCGCGACATCACGATGTACATCAACTCGCCGGGCGGCTCGTTCACCTCGCTCATGGCGATCTACGACACGATGCAGTACGTGCGTCCCGACATCGTGACGGTGTGCCTGGGGCAGGCGGCTTCGGCCGCCGCGGTCCTGCTCGCGGCGGGCACCAAGGGCAAGCGGGCCGCGTTGCCCAACGCCCGCATCCTCATCCACCAGCCGGCGACCGGTGGGATCCAGGGGCAGGTCTCGGATCTGGAGATCCAGGCCGCGGAGATCGAGCGCATGCGTCGTCTCATGGAGACCACCCTGGCGCGGCACACCGGTCGCGATGCGGACCAGATCCGCAAGGACACCGACCGCGACAAGATCCTCACGGCCGCCGAGGCCAAGGACTACGGGATCATCGACACCGTGTTCGACTACCGCAAACTGTCGTCGACCAACTGACGCCCGGGCGGCGCGCCGTGGAGGGTTGCGGTGCGCCGTCAGGTCCAATGAACCTCATCGCGCGGGGGTCGGAAATGTCGTCCCTCCCGCGTACCGTCGACTACGGGGTGTGAATCCGGACCCCTGGAATGCGAGGACGTAGAACTCATGGCACGTGTGGGCGAGAGCGGCGACCTGTTGAAGTGTTCTTTCTGTGGAAAGAGCCAGAAGCAGGTCAAGAAGCTGATCGCCGGTCCGGGGGTCTACATCTGCGACGAGTGCATCGAGCTGTGCAACGAGATCATCGAGTCCGAGGTCGAGGACTCGCAGGAATCGGCGCTCGACGAGTTGCCCAAGCCGGCGGAGATCCACGCCTTCCTCGACGAGTACGTGGTGGGGCAGGACGCGGCCAAGCGCAACCTCGCGGTGGCCGTCTACAACCACTACAAGCGCATCCGCGTGGGGGCCTCGCTCGGCCGCGGTGACGCGGTGGAACTGGCCAAGTCCAACATCCTCATGCTGGGGCCGACCGGGTGTGGCAAGACGTATCTCGCCCAGACGTTGGCCAAGATGCTCAACGTCCCGTTCGCGATCGCCGACGCCACCGCGCTGACCGAGGCGGGATACGTCGGCGAGGACGTGGAGAACATCCTCCTCAAACTCATCCAGGCCGCGGACTACGACACCAAGCGCGCCGAGATGGGCATCATCTACATCGACGAGGTCGACAAGATCGCCCGCAAGGCCGAGAATCCGTCGATCACCCGCGACGTGTCCGGCGAGGGTGTCCAGCAGGCGCTGCTGAAGATCCTCGAGG
This sequence comes from Dietzia sp. SYD-A1, assembly GCF_015356725.1. Classification (NCBI taxonomy): domain Bacteria; kingdom Bacillati; phylum Actinomycetota; class Actinomycetes; order Mycobacteriales; family Dietziaceae; genus Dietzia; species Dietzia sp. SYD-A1. The sequence continues at coordinate 9,976 of NZ_JADDKI010000115.1, read as the reverse complement.
GCACGCAGGCGTCAGTGCCGCCGCAGGGTGGTCGCAAGCACCCGCACCAGGAGTTCATCCAGATCGACACGTCCAACGTGTTGTTCATCGTCGCCGGGGCCTTCCAGGGTCTGGAGAAGATCGTCGGTGACCGCGTGGGCCGCAAGGGGATGGGCTTCGGGGCCGAGGTCGCCAGCAAGACGAGCCTCGACACCACGGAGAACTTCAGCGAGGTCATGCCGGAGGACCTGGTGAAGTACGGGCTGATCCCCGAGTTCATCGGTCGACTCCCGGTCGTGGCGACCGTGACGAGCCTGGACCGCGAGGCGCTGGTCAACATCCTCAGCGAGCCCAAGAACGCGCTCGTCAAGCAGTACGCGCGGCTGTTCGAGATGGACGGCGTCGAGCTGGAGTTCACCCAGGACGCCCTCGAGGCCGTGGCCGACCAGGCGATCCTGCGGGGCACCGGCGCCCGCGGGCTGCGCGCGATCATGGAGGAGGTCCTCCTCCCGGTCATGTACGACATCCCCGGGCGCGATGACGTGGCGCGCGTGGTGGTGACCGGTGAGACGGTGCGCCACAACGTGCTGCCGACGATCGTCCCGTTCTCCGAGTCCGAGCCCCGCGAGAAGTCGGCCTAGGCTGCACCGGGTCGGGTCAGGCTCAGACGCGTTCGAAGACGGCGGCCAGCCCCTGACCGCCGCCGATGCACATCGTCTCCAGCCCCCACTGGGCATCGCGTCGCACCATCTCGCGGGAGAGTGTGGTGAGCATCCGGGCGCCGGTCGCTCCGACGGGGTGGCCGAGCGAGATCCCTGAGCCGAGGGGGTTGAGGTGCTCCGAGGCGGGATCGATGTCCCACTCCCGCATGACGGACAGCGCCTGGGCGGCGAAGGCCTCGTTGAGCTCGATCACGTCGATGTCAGTCAGGGTGAGTCCGAGCGCGTGGAGGGCCTTGGCGGTGGCGGGAACGGGGCCGATGCCCATGGTCTCCGGCGCCACACCCGCAACGGCCCACGAGGCGAGACGGACGAGCGGTGTGAGCCCGAGGGCGGACGCCCTGTCGGCTGTGGTGACGATGCACATCGCGGCGCCGTCGTTCTGTCCTGAGGCGTTGCCGGCGGTGACGGTGGCCTCGGGGTCGGTCCGGCTCATGATCGCCCGGAGGCCCGAGAGGGCCTCGACCGAGGTGTCGGCGCGGGGGTGCTCGTCGGTGTCGACGACGAGGTCGGCGCCCCTGCGCTGCGGGACGGTGACGGGAACGATCTCCTCGGCGAACACCCCCGACATCTGGGCGGCGACCGCGCGCTGATGGGACTGCACGGCCAGCCGGTCCTGTTCCTCCCGGCTGATGCCGTACTCGCGGCGGAGGTTCTCGGCGGTCTCGATCATCCCCCCGTCGACGATGTGGGAGCGGCCACCGACCGTGGTGCGGGCGCGACCGAGGCGATCGACCAGGGAGACTCCATCGCCGGAGATGCCCCAGCGGGGCGAGGGCGTGGCGTAGAACTCCACCTGGCTCATCGATTCGACTCCGCCGGTGATGACGAGGTCCGCCCCGCCTGAGGCCACCTGCAGGGCGCCGGTGATCACCGCCTGCAGGCCCGAGCCGCAGCGCCGGTCCAGCTGCATCCCGGGCACCTCGACGCCGAGCGGGGAGTCGAGGGCCGCGATCCGACCTATGGCGGGGCCCTCGCCGCCCGGTGAACCCTGGCCCAGGATCACGTCGTCGACGTCGGCCCCGGTCAGGCCGGTGCGCTCGACGAGCGTCGTGAGCAGCGAGGTCGCCAGGGCGTTCGCGTCCAGCTCACGGAAGACCCCGCCGAAACGTCCGACCGGGGTGCGGAGCGGGTGGCAGATGACGATGTCGCGCATGGGTTCTCCTCATGGTGGCCGGCGGTGCCGAGAGCTCTCCGTCCTCCGCCGTCACGCGGTGGCGTGCGTGGACAGGTGCGAGCGGAGGACCGCGGTCACGCGGTCGGGGATCTCGACGGTGGGAACGTGGGCGGCGGGGGACAGGGTCAGGAACTCGGCGCCCGGGATCCCGGCGGCGAGTTCGCGGACCACGTCGGGCGGTGTGGAGGGGTCCTCGTCCCCGGCGATCACCAGGGTGGGGCAGGTGATCCGGCCGAGGTCGGCGCGCCCGTCCCAGCCCGACAGCGCGTCACAGGCCGCGGCGTACCCCTCGGCGCTGGTCGCCAGGATCATCTCGCGGACAGAATCCACCAGTGCGGGGTCCTGTCGGGCGCGACTGGGGGTAATCCACCTCGCCACCACCGCGTCGGCGACGGCACCGGTTCCGCCGTCGCGGACGGCGGCAGCCCGCTCGACCCATGCCGAGGGCTCACCGAACCTCGCGGCCGTGCACAGCAGGGCCGCGGACCCGACCCTGGTGGGCTCGTGGACAGCGAGCCACTGGGCCAGGGCTCCTCCCAGGGAGAGTCCGACCACGTGGAAGCGGTCCACGCCGAGGGTGTCGAGCAGAGCCAGGACGTCGCCGGCGAGGTCGGCGATCGTGCACGGCCCCGGGATCACGTCTGAGCCGCCGTGGCCACGATGGTCGACAGCGATCACGGTGTGGTCCCGGGCCAGGTCGCGCACCTGGGCGTCCCACATCGACCGGTCCGAACCGAGGGACCCGAGGAGGACGACGGCCGGGGCGTTCTCCGGCCGCGGGCCGCTGACCTGACAAGACAGGGTGGCGGGCATGGGGTGTGTCCTTTCCTGGGGGTCGGGGGACCGGTCGGGCCCGCGTGGCGTGTGGGACGCACGGTCCACCGTACGACGGGTGGGAGCTGCCGCGTCACACAAAGGCGGGCGAGGCCGACCCCCGGTCGGCTTCAGCCATCGACCACACCCCGCCGATTGCACACCGCCGATCGCACACCACTGGCGGGCCCCGGGGCGAACAACGGGTGTACGACGGCTCGGGCGGTCAACAGGGGGCACATTCCTCACTACTGTGGGGACCGACCCCGTCGTCGCCAGAGGAAGGTCCCTGCGTATGAGCTCCTCCGCCCCGGTCACCGTCACCGTCACCGGTGCCGCCGGAAAGATCGCCTACTCCCTGCTCTTCCGAGTGGCGTCCGGTCTGGTCTTCGGCCCCGACACCCCGGTCAGGCTGCGGTTGTTGGACGTCCCGACCGCGGTCGCCGCAGCCGAGGGGGTGGCGATGGAGATCGAGGACTGCGCTCTTCCGTTGGTCGATTCGATCGAGATCACCGACGACGCGGACGTCGCCTTCGACGGCGCCAATGCCGCCTTCCTCGTCGGAGCGATGCCTCGCGGCAAGGGCATGGAGCGGTCAGACCTGCTGACCGCCAACGGTGCCATCTTCCGCGACCAGGGCCGCTCGATCAACGACGGGGCCGCCGACGACATCCGCGTGGTGGTGGTGGGCAACCCCGCCAACACCAACGCCTACATCGCTCACCGGCACGCCCCGGACGTCCCGGCCGGCCGCTTCACCGCCCTCATGCGGCTGGACCACAACCGGGCGCTGAGTCAGCTCGCCGCCCGCCTGGGCGCCCCCGTCGCCGAACTCGACGGGGTCGTGGTGTGGGGCAACCACTCGGCCACCCAGTTCCCGGACGTCTCCTATCTCACCCGCGCGGGTGAACCCGTGACCGCGGGACTCGAGCGCGAGTGGTTGACCGACACCTTCATCCCGCGGGTCGCGAACCGGGGTTCCGAGATCATCGCCGTGCGGGGTTCGTCGTCGGCCGCCTCGGCCGCGGGTGCCGCCGTCGATCAGATGCACGACTGGGTGCACGGCACCCCGGGGGAGAGCTGGACCACGGTGGCGCTGCCCTCCGAGGGGCACTACGGCACGGTCCCGGGTGTGGTCACCGGGTTGCCGTGCCGCAGCCGTGGCGGGGAATGGGAGGTGGTCGAGGGTCTCGAGATCGACGATTTCCAACGCGCGCGCATCGACGCCTCGGTGGCCGAACTGGTCTCCGAGCGCGACGCCGTGCACGCCCTCAACCTGACGGACTGACCCCGGGGGGCGGGGTCCGGCCCGCGTGTGCGGGACCCCGGTGCGGACGGCCTACGATGGTCGGGTGACGACAGCAGCGACTCCCGGCCCCGAGAACAACCGCGCGGATCTGCTCCCCGCCTCCTGGAACCCCGGCGAGGTCGAGTCCGAGCTGTATCAGCGTTGGGTCGAGGCCGGTTATTTCGAGGCCGACCCCTCCAGCGACAAACCCGCGTACTCGGTGGTTCTCCCGCCGCCCAACGTCACCGGAAACCTGCACATGGGGCACGCACTCGACCACACGCTCATGGACGTGCTCACGCGCCGCAAGCGCATGCAGGGCTTCGAGGTGCTGTGGCTTCCGGGCATGGACCACGCCGGGATCGCCACCCAGACCCTCGTGGACCGCAAGCTCCGCGCCGAGGGGATCGACCGCCACGAGATCGGGCGAGAGGCGTTCATCGGACGAGTCTGGGAGTGGAAGCGTGAGTCCGGCGGGACCATCGGCGAGCAGATGCGGCGGCTCGGCGACGGCGTCGACTGGTCGCGTGAGCGGTTCACCCTGGACGAGGGACTGTCCCGCGCGGTGCAGACCATCTTCAAAGAGCTCTACGACCGGGGGCTCATCTACCGCGCCGAGCGGCTGGTCAACTGGTCGCCCACACTCCAGACCGCGATCTCGGACATCGAGGTCAAGTACGCGGATGTCGAGGGCGAGCTGGTGAGCTTCCGCTACGGCTCGATGGACGACTCGCAGCCGCACCTCGTGGTGGCCACGACCCGGCTCGAGACGATGCTGGGCGACACGGCGATCGCCGTGCACCCGGAGGACCCGCGGTACGCCCACCTCGTGGGCACCGAGATCGAGCACCCGTTCCGCGACGGGTGGACCCTGCGCGTCGTGGCGGACGACCACGTCGATCCCGAGTTCGGGACGGGGGCCGTCAAGGTCACGCCCGCGCACGACCCCAACGACTTCGCGATCGGCCAGCGCCACGGGCTGGCGATGCCCACGATCATGGACGCGGCCGGCCGCATTGCCGACACGGGGACCCGCTACGACGGGATGGACCGGTTCGAGGCGCGCAGGGTGATCCGCGAGGACCTCGCCGCCGAGGGCCGGATCGTCAAGGAGGTGCGCCCGTACCTGCATTCCGTCGGACACTCGGAGCGATCCGGTGAGCCAATCGAGCCCCGGCTGTCCCTGCAGTGGTGGGTCAGGGTCGAGGAACTGGCCCGGATGGCGGGAGACGCCGTGCGAGACGGTGACACGGTGATCCACCCGAAGAGTCAGGAACCGCGCTGGTTCGACTGGGTCGACGACATGCACGACTGGTGCATCTCCCGCCAGCTGTGGTGGGGCCACCGCATCCCCATCTGGTACGGGCCGGGCGGCGAGGTGGTCTGCGTGGGCGTGGGCGAGGAGCCGCCCGCCGGCTACACGCAGGACACGGACGTGCTCGACACGTGGTTCTCCTCCGGACTGTGGCCGTTCTCGACCATGGGCTGGCCCGAGCGGACCGCGGACCTCGAGCGGTTCTACCCCACGTCCGTGCTGGTGACCGGGTACGACATCCTGTTCTTCTGGGTGGCCCGGATGATGATGTTCGGCACCTTCGTGGGTCGCACCCTGACCGGCGACAGGGCCGCCCCGGGCAAGGTCCCGTTCACCGACGTGTTCCTCCACGGGCTCGTCCGCGACGAGCACGGCCAGAAGATGTCCAAGTCCAAGGGCAACGGCATCGACCCGCTCGACTGGGTCGACCGTTTCGGCGCCGACGCCCTGCGCTTCACCCTGGCCCGGGGTGCGAACCCGGGCGGCGACCTGTCCGTGGGCGACGACTCCGCCCAGGCATCGCGCAACTTCGCCACCAAGCTCTTCAACGCCACGCGGTTCGCGCTGATGAACGGCGCGAGGGTGGGCGAGCTCCCGGCGGAGGTCGCGCTCACCGACGCTGATCGCTGGATCCTCCAGCGCCTCGGCGAGGTGCGGGTCTCCGTCGACGACGCGCTGGACCGCTACGAGTTCTCCAAGGCCTGCGAGGCCCTGTACCACTTCGCATGGGACGAGCTGTGCGACTGGTACCTGGAGCTGGCCAAGGTCCAGTTCGGCAGCGACGACGAGGCGCGCGGGTCCGAGCGGGCCGATCACACGCGGCTCGTGCTGGGACACGTTCTCGACGTGGTGCTGCGGATGCTGCATCCCGTCATCCCGTTCGTCACCGAGGTGCTGTGGACGGCCCTGACCGGACGCGACTCGGTGGTGGTCGCGGACTGGCCCTCCGACGTGGCCCCGGCAGAGGGGGCCACGGAGTCCGTGCGCCGGGTGGCCGACGCCCAGACCCTCGTCACCGAGATCCGCCGCTTCCGCTCCGACCAGGGACTCAAGCCCGGCCAGCGGGTGCCCGCGCGCGTCACCGGGGTCGACCGGGCGGATCTGCCCGCCGACCTGCTCGACCAGGTGGCCTCGCTCGCGCGGATCACCCCGGCCGGGGACGACTTCACCGCCACCGCCTCGTTGGAGGTCCGGCTGGGGCTGTCCACTGTGGGGGTCGAGATCGACACTTCCGGCACCATCGACCTGGCCGCCGAGCGTCGACGCCTGGAGAAGGACCTCGCGGCCGCGCGCAAGGAGCTGGAGACCACCGGCGCCAAGCTGGGCAACGAGGCGTTCCTCGGCAAGGCTCCCGACCACGTGGTGGACAAGATCCGCGCGCGCCGGGATCTCGCCGAGAACGAGGTCAGCCGGATCTCCGCCCGACTCGAGGGCCTCCCGGCCGGGAGCACCGCCTGATGGCGGGTCATCGGTGGCTCGAGCCCCACGACCCGGACGAGGGCTGGGACACCCCCACCGAGGAGGACGTCGCCGAGTTGCTCGGCGAGGAGGGCCTGGTCTCCGGGGTCTCCCTCGGCGGACCGCTGCCCGGTGACGAGGACGGCGAGGACCGCCAGGAGCCGCGCCCGATCCCGGAGGTCGGCAGCCCCGAGTGGCAGGCCGACACCGCCGAGCTCGCGGCGGTCGAGGAGGAACTGGCCACCCGGTGGCCGGAGACCCGCCTCGAACCGAGCCTGGACCGGATCGCGGAGCTCACCGGTGTCCTCGGGGATCCGCAGCACGCCTATCCGGTCGTCCACGTGGCGGGGACCAACGGCAAGACCTCGGTCACCCGGATGATCGACGCCCTCCTGCGGGCACTGCACCAGCGCACCGGGCGCAACACCAGCCCGCACCTCCAGACCGTCACCGAGCGCATCGCCCTGGACGGCGAGCCCGTCCCGGCGCGTCTGTTCGTGGACACCTACCGCGAGCTGCAGCCGTATCTGGAACTGGTGGACCAGCGGTCCGAGTCCGGCGGCGGTCCCCGGATGAGCTACTTCGAGGTGCTCACCGCGATGGCCTTCGCGGCCTTCGCCGACGCCCCGGTCGACGTGGCCGTGGTGGAGACCGGCATGGGCGGGACCTGGGACGCCACCAACGTGGTGCGGCCGGCCGTCGCCGTCGTCACCCCGATCGGCCTGGACCACACCGACTACCTCGGCGACGACCTGGCGACCATCGCGGGGGAGAAGGCGGGGATCATCCAGCCCGTGGCCGGGGACGATCTGCTCCCGAGGGACCCGGTGGCGGTGATCGGTCGGCAGGAGCCCGAGGCGATGGAGGTGCTGCTGCGTCGGGCGGTCGAGGTGGGCGCGGTGGTGGCGCGTCTCGGCTCGGAGTTCGACGTGGTCGAGCGTCGCCTGGCGGTGGGCGGACAGCAGCTCACCCTGCGCGGTCTCGGGGGCGAGTACCCGGAGGTGTTCCTCCCGCTGTTCGGCGAGCACCAGGCCGAGAACGCCGCCACCGCGCTGGCCGCCGTCGAGGCGTTTTTCGGAGCGGGCCCGGACAGGTCGCTTGACCCCGAGCTCATCCGCGCCGGATTCGCCGCCGTGGACAACCCCGGCCGGCTCGAGCGCCTCAGCTCGAGCCCGACGGTGCTGGTGGACGCCGCGCACAACGGACACGGCGGGCGCGCACTCGCCGAGGCGGTCACCTCCGAGTTCGACTTCCGACGTCTCGTCGCCGTGGTCGCGATGCTCGACGGCAAGGACGCCGACGCCTTCCTCGCGGCCATCGAGCCGGTGGTCGACGAGGTCGTCGTCACGAGGACCGGATCGCCGCGGGCGATGGCGCTCGAGGACCTCGCGCGCATCGCCGAGGACCGGTTCACCGCCCAGCGGGTCCACGTGGTGGACACCCTGCCCGAGGCGATCAGCGCCGCGCTGGACCTGGTGGGGGTTCCCGACCCGACCGCCGACGACGACGTCTCCGGAGTCGGCGTGCTCGTCACGGGGTCGGTGTTGACCGCGGGGGCCGCCCGCAGCTTGTTCGGAAAGGACGCACAGTGACCGACACCGGTTCCGTCGATCCGGGGGCCACGGCCCACGAACCCTCGGTGGATCCGTGGAAGGGCCTGCGGGGGATCATGGCCGGGACACTGATCCTCGAGGCCATCGTGATCGGACTGGTGCTCACGGTGATCGCCCGGGTTGACGACGGAGAGCACTTCCAACCCTGGAAGGTGTGGTTCGTCAGCCTCCTGGCGGTGGCGATGGTCGTGGCCAGTGGTCTGCAGCGGCGGCCCTGGGCGATCCCGATGAACCTCACTCTCGCCGGACTGGCGGTGGCCGGGTGGGCCGTCCACTGGTCGATGGGGGTATGCGGTCTGATGTTCGCGGCGGTGTGGGCGTACATCCTCTATCTTCGGCGGGACCTGTCCCGGAGGATGGCTGCCGGTTACCTCCCCAGCCAACACGACTGACGGGATCCGGGTACTTGTAGCATTGCGGCCGTGACCGAGAGAACCTTCTTCCTCATCAAGCCCGACGGCGTCCAGCGAGGCCTGACCGGGACCATCCTCGCGCGAATCGAGGCCAAGGGCCTCAGGCTCGTGGCCATGGACATGCGCCACGTGCCCCAGGAGACCGCGGCCGAGCACTACGCCGAGCACTCCGAGCGTCCGTTCTACGGCGATCTGCTCGAGTTCATCACCTCCGGTCCGGTCGTGGCCGGTGTCGTCGAGGGCCCCCGCGCGATCGCCGCCTGGCGCCAGCTCGCCGGCGGGACCGACCCGGTGGACAAGGCCGCGCCCGGGTCCATCCGCGGCGACTTCGGGTTGGAGACCCAGTTCAACCTCGTCCACGGATCCGATTCCGAGGAGTCCGCGGCCCGCGAGATCGGACTGTGGTTCCCCGACCTCTGATCCGGGTTCCCCACCAGCGCCCGCGCTGAATGCGCCCGTCGGCCCCGTGTCCGGCGGGCGCATCTGTCTTCCCACCGCTCCCGCGCGGCAACGGATCGCCGGCGGGTGTGGGACAATGGCCGGAGCCCATATTCTTGGCGAGCGGACCACCAGTTCGCCCCGGATCGGGCGCCCGCCATCCGCGGGCCGGATCACACCGGAATCGCGGACCACAAGACACAGCCCCACCTGTGTGGGGCCCAGAGAGAAATGCCGACCCCGTGCGGCGGCGTGGGTCACCGGAGTTGTTCCGGTGACGTGATCGCGCCCGGAGTCCGGCCAGAGGAGACACGTGTCGGATTCGACCCTGACCATCGACGATCTCAACGCGCTCCCGGAGAAGATGCGCGCGCACGCCGCGGCCAAGGCCGTGGGTATGACCAGCAAGGAGTTCCTGGCCGCGATGGCCGGGATCGGCGTGGAGATCAGGAGCGCCCAGTCCGGCGTGACCCGCGAGGTGTTGCTCACCTGGTTCGCCGGCCGTGAGGACGGCGACGGGGCGGCACTCGCGGAGGCTCCCGCCGACCAGGGCGCCTCCGCTGAGACGGTCCCGGCCGATACAGCCCCCGCGAAGAAGGCGGGCGCCGGAAAGGCGCCGGCAAGAAAGTCCTCCGAGAAGAAGGCGCCGGCCAGAAAGTCGGCCGAGAAGAAGGCGCCGGCCGAGAAGTCTCCGGCGAGGAAGACTCGCACGTCCGCTGCGGGCGACGCGGCGACGGACCCGACAGTCGACGGTGACGCCGCG
>NZ_JADDKI010000114.1:0-14212 GCF_015356725.1 Dietzia sp. SYD-A1 | reverse complement strand
CCGGACACCGGCCCCGGGTCGCGGTGGCGGGTCGTCCCCGCCCCCGTAGGCTCGTCGGCCATGACCAGCCGTCGACCCCACCCGGACAGTCGCCCGGGGGCCGACCCCGCGGCGGCCCGGCCTCCGGATGCCGTCGCGCTGAGGACCGGGTCGTCCCCCGTGACCTCCGGCCTCGCGCGCGTCATGGACGATCTGGTGCGCATCCCGGGCACACGGTATCGGGTGGGGCTGGACCCGGTGATCGGCCTGGTACCCGTCGTCGGGGACGCGCTGGGGACCGTTGTCGCGGCAGCGGTGTTGGCGGAGGCGATACGCAACCGGGTCCCCGTCCACATCCTGTTCCGCATGGGCTGGAACTACCTCGTCGACGCCGTGCTCGGCGTGATCCCCTTCGTGGGCGACGTTGCGGACGCCGCCCACAAGGCCACGTCCAAGAACCTGAGATTGGTCGACCGGACCATCGCCGAGGGCAGACGCGTGGACACCGACGCCCGCGGGTACCTGCTCCGGGCGGTAGGCGCGGTGGGACTGATGCTGTTGGTGCTGCTCGGCATGGCGGGTCTTGCGCTGTGGGGCCTGCTCAGGCTGATCGGCCTGTTCTGACCCGCCCCGAGACCGGCCCCGTCCCCGCGTCCGGGCCCGCGAGCTAGACGGAGGTGACCGGCAGGAGACGCCGCACCACGTCGTCCAGCGTGAGGACCCCTCTGACCTCGGAGACGTGGGTGCCCGGGTGGCCACCGGACTGTTCGACGACGACGAGGTGAGCCCGCGCCTCGCGCATCCGGCGGAACGCCTCGGCCACCGACAGGTCGTGCTCGAGCGACAGGCTCGGCCGCATGAGCTCCCGTGCGGTGGCCCCCGACTGGATGTTGATCGCGTCGCGCGCGTGCACCACACCCACCGCGGTCTCCCCGTCCAGCACCAGCAGCCGGAGATGACCGGTGCGGCGGGCGGTCTCGCGGATGTCCTCCGGGGAGGCGTCCACGTCGACCGAGGACATCTCATCCGGCGCGGCGGGCGCGTTGACCCCGCGATCGCCCAGCAGGTCCCCCACGGTGAGTTCCTGCAGCTCCAGGGCGCTGAGCAGCTGCCGGTGGTGGGTGTCGTCGAGCGTGCCGGCCTCGCCGGAGTGGCGGACGAGCTCGCGGAGGGAGTCGGCGTCCTGGCCGGAGGCCACCTCGTCGCGGGTCTCCACCCCGATCCGGTGCAGGATCCGGTTGGCGAGGGTGTTGAGCGCCACCAGCAGCGGGCGGGTGATCCAGAGGAAGCCCCGCATCGGTATCGCCAACAGCGTGGCCGAGTACTCGGGGTGCGTGATGGACCACGACTTGGGGGCCATCTCGCCCACCACCAGGTGGAGGAAGGTCACGATGAGCAGCGCCAGGACGAAGGCGATGACGTCGGCCGTCCAGTAGGGCAACCCCCAGCTCGCGAACACCGGCGTGAACCAGTGGTGGACCGCGGGTTTGGTGATGGAGCCCAGTGCCAGCGCGCACAGCGTGATCCCGAGCTGGGACCCCGCGAGCAGCAGCGTGAGCTCGGAGGCGTTGCGCAGGGCCGCCCGGGCGGCGGCGCTCGAGGCCGCCGCGTCCTCGAGGCGATGGCGTCGCGCGGAGATCAGGGAGAACTCGACGGCCACGAAGAACGCGGACGCGGAGATGAGGACGATCGTGGCGAGCACCACGACGATCGGGTTGCTGGTGAGGCCCGTTCCGGCCTCGGCGGCGAGCAGGGTGGTGGTGGGGTTCATCGCGCGGCCTCCTCGACCACGACATGCAGCTCAGCGGGAACGCGGCGTTCGATCCTGCGCACCTCGGTCCGCAGGACCCTGTCGGCGGAGATCTCCTCCAGCACGTCTGTGTCGGGGAGAGGGATGTCGACGCGGTCACCCACCTCGGGCAGGTCTCCGGTCGTCTCGATCACGAGTCCACCGAGGGTCTCGGCGTCCACCTCGGGCAGGGTGATCTCGAGCAGGCGTTCCACCTCGTCGAGATGGGTGTCACCCGCCAGGAGCCAGCCCAGTCCCTCGCTGACCGGGGTCCCGGCCGCCTGCTGGGGATCGTGCTCGTCCGCGATCTCGCCGACGATCTCCTCGGCCATGTCCTCCATGGTCACGACACCGGCGAAACCACCGTATTCGTCCACCACCACCGCCATCTCGGACTTGTGGGAACCCAGGCGGGTGGCGACCTCCGGAAGGGGCAGCGAGGTCGGCACGATGATCGGTGCCCGCATGAGGGTCGACACCGCCGTGAGGTCCGCCCGGTCGTCGTCACACACCGAGAGCAGGTCGTGGAGGTCCACGATGCCGATCACGTCGTCGGAGTCGTCGCCGACCACCGGGTAGCGGGTGTGTCCGGTGGCCATCTTGGACAGGACCTCGGTGACCGTGTCCTCCGCCCGCACCACGTCGGTGCGGCTGCGCGGGATCATGGCGTGCTCGGCGGGTTGGCCGGGGAAGTCGAGCATCCTGTCCAGCAGTCGACTCAGTTCCTCGGACAGCTCGCCGGTCTCCTCGGACTCGGCGACGATGTGCTCCAGGTCGCGAGCGGTGGCGGAGTGTTCCTTATCGTGGACCGGCTCGATGCCGACGGCCCTGAGCAGGGCCTCGGACGCCTTGTCGAACAGGCCGATGAGCCAGCCGAACAGGGCGAGGTAGATCGTGGTGGACCGGGCCAGCCAGCGTGCGACCGGCTCCGGTCGGGCGATGGCCAGGTTCTTGGGCACCAACTCGCCGAAGATCATCTGCACGACCGTCGAGAAGAGCAGCGCCAGGACCGTCCCGACCACCACTCCGATCCCCTGGGGCACGGAGGCCAGGCCGAGGAGCTCGCCGATCGAGCGACCGATGAGCGGTTCGGCGACGTACCCGACGACCAGGGTGGTGACGGTGATCCCGAGCTGGGCGCCCGAGAGCATGAAGGACGTCCGCCTGGTCACGCCGAGGACACGCGACGCGGCCGGGTCGCCCTTCTCCGCCGCGGCCCCCATCCGGGAGCGGTCGACGGCCATGAACGCGAATTCCTGGGCCACGAAGTAGCCCGTGAGTGCGGTGATGGCCAAGACCACCACCACGCCGATGAGAAGTGAGAGCGCGATGCTCATCCGGTGTTCCCCCTTCCGAGAAGGGGGCTGATAGATCGGGCCGGTGTGTCGGCTCGGCTCACTGGAGGTGCTCCTGCGCTTTCGTCGGTGACCCCGCGGGCCGATGCCCGGGTTGACAAGTCATTGTCCCGCCCAACACCGGAATTGTCGACTCTGTTCCGTGAACCGTCCAGGCGGGTGGATCAGGATCCGGCGGACCGTATCGCCCGGGAGACGGCGTCGAGCGCCATGAGGCGGACGGTGTCGACGTCGGCGGGCACCTCCCCGGTCGCCACTGCGACGAAGCCGTCTCCGTCGTATCGGGTGTGCGGCGGAGTCAGGGACCGGGAGAGGCCGTCATGGGCGCCCTGGGCGACGACGAAGCAGGCGGTCTTGTCCAGCCTCGCGTTGGTGATCACCACTCCGATGGTGGTGTGCACGCGATCGGAGGCGTAGTCGAACGGCGGCACGAGGTTCGCCACGCTGGCGAGGTCCACCTCGGTCCCCCCCGGATCGACGTCACCGTAGGCGTTCACCGCACACAGTGCCCCGACGACCAGGTCGCCCACGGTGCTCTCCGCGTAGCGGATACCGCCCGGACGGATGTTCTCGACCCCGCGCCACTGCGACGTGAACGCCCCGGTGCCCGCGCCCACCTGCCCCACCTCGACCAGCGGGCCGGTGGCCGCGGCGGCGGCGGTGTACCCGTCGGCGGCCGACGGGCGGACCTTCGGATCGCCGACCCCGAGGTCGAACAGCGCCAGGGCCGGGACGATCGGGACGCGCCCGCCGGGCGTGGGAACGCCCCTCCCGGCCTCCTCGCAGAACCGCATCACCCCCTCGGCGGCCGCGAGACCGAACGCGGAGCCTCCGGTGAGGACGACGGCGTCGACGGAGGTCACCGCCTTGTCCGGCGAGAGTGCGTCGAGGTCGCGGGTCGCCGGCGCGCCACCCCGCACCTCGCGCGATGCCACCGACCCCTCGGGGAGCAGCACCACGGTGCACCCCGTCAACGCGGAAGGATCCGTCCAGTGGCCGATCGCGACTCCGGGCAGTCTCATCTGGGGTGAGCGGGGCTCCATCGCGCAAAAGTAGCGTGTCGACCCCGGCAAAAGGAACCCTCAGTCCGCGGAACCCTTCTGCCAGGTGCTCCACGGGACCGCCCAGTCCCCGTTCTGGTGGACCTGCTGTTCCGGGCCACCGGTGTTCCGGACCTCGACGATGTCTCCGGCCACCGCCTGGTCGAAGTACCAGGCGGCGTCATCGGGGGACAGGTTGAGGCATCCGTGCGAGACGTTGGTGTTGCCCTGCGCCCACATCGACGAGGCGAGAGCGTGGAAGTAGATGCCCTCGTTGGTCAGGCGCACCCCGTGGTCGACCGTCACCCGGTACCCGACGTCGAGCGGTAGACCGTAGGTCGAGGAGTCCATGAGCACCGTGCTGGCCTTGTCGAGGACGGTGTAGACACCCCGCTGGGTCCAGAAGTGCATGCTCACGCCGTTATGGGTCGCCCAGCCGCCCTTGCCCATCGACGTGGGCATCGTCTTGACCAGTTGCTGGTTGTGGAACACCGAGACCGTCTTGGTGTCGTCGTCCGCGATGGCCACCCGGCGGTCACCGATGGTGAAGTCGACCTCCGCGCCCTCTCCACCCCACTGGCCGCCGCCGAGGTTCCTGCCCTCGGTGTCCAGATCCACGCTCACCCGGGTGCCGGTCTCGTAGTAGTCCCGGGGCCGCCAGTGCGCGGTGGCGTCGTCGAGCCAGAACCAGTTGCCCTCGACCGCCGGTTCCGTCGTGACCGTCATGTACTTCTCGACGGTCTCCCTGTCCGCGACCGGCTGATCGAATCTCGCCGCCACGATGATGCCGACGCCGTACTCGCGATCCGACTCCAGGGCGCCACCGCCCGGGGTGACCAGGCTGGGGGTGACGATGGCCTGTGGGGTGGCCATGGTGAAGGTGCGCGAGTCGGTCCGCGGGCCGCCCGTCGCTCCGCGGTAGGTGATATCCAGCGTGTAGGTGCGCCCGTATCCGAGGGTGACAGCGGGTTCCCACGACGTCGCGTCCTGCGACAGCTCGCCCTCGATCTCCTTGCCCGCGTCGTTGGTCAGCACCACCTCGCTGAGCGAACCGTTCTCCACCCGGGCGCGGACGCCGTCCACCACGGCCACGTCCGTCGCGCCGTCCGCCGGGGTGACCTGCAGGGTCGCCGGAACCGGCGCCTCCGAGGTCTCGGTCGGGGTGGTCTCGCCCGCGGACCCCGTGGGCACGGGGATGGTGCATCCGGTCGCGACGAGCAGGAGGGCCAGGAGCCCGGCGAGGAGGACGAAGGGCGCCTGAGACGCCGAGGGCGTGAGCGACCCGGACCGGGACAAGGACATGCGTGACTCCGAGGGCATTGCTGGGGATTCACCGGTGAGTACCGGCTTATGAGCACATGATGCACGCAGGGTCCGACAGGACGCGAACCCACACGGGCGCCCACGGCGTGTCGTTGTGGAGTTGTGACCGGATCGGGCCGGACGGTGACCGGGAAGTGATCTGCGACTCACACGACGGCGGGGTGGAGGAGTACAACGGAGGCCATGAGTATCGAACGCCCTGTGACCATCATCGGCGGACACGGCAAGGTGGCGCTCCGCGCGGCCCGGATCCTGGCGGGGGCGGGCGCCGAGGTGTACTCGGTGATCCGGAATCCGGACCAGGCCGACGACATCCGGGAGGTGGGCGCGACCCCCGTCGTCGCGGATGTCGAGACGCTCGACGTCGAGGGATGGCGGGAGGTGCTCCGCGGCAGCGGTTCGGTGGTGTGGGCCGCCGGAGCGGGTGGCGGAGACGCCGATCGCACCTACGCCGTCGACCGCGACGCCGCGATCCGATCCATGGACGCCTCCGTGCAGGAGGGGGTCGAGCGCTACGTCATGATCTCCTACGACGGGGCCGGACCCGAGCACGGCGTGCCCGAGGGCGATTCGTTCTACCCCTACGCGCAGGCCAAGGCCGACGCCGATGCCCACCTGCGGGATTCGGAACTGCAGTGGACCATCCTCGGCCCGGGGAAGCTCACGGATGACGCCGGCGGGGAGTCGATCGGCGTGGGTGCCGAGAAGCGCGAGGACAGGGCCACCAGCCGGGACGTCGTGGCCGCCGTCACCGCGGCCGTCCTGCGCAGGCCGGACACCATCGGTCGCACCATCGAGTTCTCCGACGGCCCCACCCCCATAGGCGAGGCCCTCACCAGGGAGTGAGTAGCGGGGGGCCTCGCGGCGTGGCCGGTCCGAGCGGTGGGCAGGGGCCGCACCGGTTGGGGGCGCGGTTATCCTCGTCGGGTGCGGATCCTGGTGGGCGGCTCGTGGATCACCGTGACCTGCGCTCTCATCACCGCGCTGTGGAGCGTCCCGCAGTTCGTCGCGACCGGGACCGTCACGCTCAGCTCGCACCCCTTGTTCGTGGTCATGTTCCTGTTCCCCTCGCAGATCGGGGTTCCGGTCTGCCTTCTCGTGGCCTTGAACTCGGTGTTGCTGCTGTCCCGTGGCCGTCTGGTCACCACCCCGCGTCGACTCCTCGCCGGTGGCCAGATGCTCACGGTGACGCTGCTGGGCGTCTGCGCGCTGCTGCTGGTCCTGCCCACCACGTTCGGGCGGGAGTTCATCCTGATGGCGCTGGCCTTCCAGGTGGGCCAGGTGGTGGTGGCCGTGGGGCTCGCCCTGCATCTCCATCGACGCCGGGGACTGCGTCGCCACCCCGAGACGGACGAGCCGAACCCGCCGGTGCACCTCGAGACGTGATCCGGTGCGTCGGTTCCGGCGCGACGGGTGTGCTGACACTATGGGGCCATGCGTGCCATTCACATCTCATCCCATGACGGACCCGCCGCTCTGGAGGTCGTGGATCTCCCCGAGCCGGAGCCGGGAGCGGTCCTCATCGACGTCCACGCCTCGGGGGTGACCTTCCCCGAGGTCCTCCAGACCCGCGGGAAGTACCAGATCTCGCCGCCGCTGCCGTTCGTGCCCGGATCGGAGGTGGCGGGTGTGGTCCGTTCCGCCCCCGAGGGGTCGGGATTCGCCGCCGGCGACCGCGTGTGCGCCTTCCCCGGCCTCGGAGGGTTCGCCGAGGTGGTCTCCACCGACCCCGCCCAGGTGTTCCGGCTCCCCGATTCGATGACCTTCGCCCAGGGCGCGTCCATTCCGATGAACGTCCTCACCGTGCACTTCGCCCTGGCGCACCGCGGCCGACTCGAGCCCGGGGAGACGGTTCTCGTGCACGGCGCGGGTGGCGGTATCGGCATCGCGGCCACCCAGTTCGCCGTGGCATCCGGTGCCCGCGTGATCGCGGTCGCCTCCTCCGAGGAGAAGCGGGAGCTGGCGCTCAGGGCCGGAGCGTCCGACGCCATCGCCCCCGAGGGTTTCAAGGACGCCGTGAAGGAGCTCACCGGCGGCAAGGGCGTGGACATCGTGGTGGACCCCGTGGGAGGCGACCGGTTCACCGATTCCATCCGGTCCCTCGGGCAGGAGGGGCGGATCCTCGTGATCGGCTTCACCGGTGGCGAGATCCCCACGGTCAAGGTCAACCGCCTGCTGCTCGGCAACAAGAGCGCCGTGGGGGTGGGCTGGGGCGAGTACTGGATGAGCAACCCCGGATACCTGCAGAAACAGTGGGCCGAGGTGGAGCCTCTGTTGGCCGCGGGGAAGCTCGACCCGCTCGTGGGCGTCGAGCTCCCGCTGGACAAGGCGTCCGAGGCTCTGGAACTCATGGACGGCCGCGGCGCGGTGGGCAAGATCGTCCTCACCACCGGGCGCTGAGAGTCCCGCGGTCTCAGGGCGCGAGCGCCCGCAGCCTGCGCCCGGCCTCCGACAGCACCTCGGGTCGTTTGCAGAACGCGAACCGCACCAGATGCGACCACTCGGCGGAGTAGGTGTCGGTGAACGGCGCGAACGGAACCGCCGCCACGCCGACCTTCTCGGGCAGTTCCAGGCACCACGACGCGGCGTCGGTGACGCCGAGCGGCCGGGGGTCCGCGGTGAGGAAATAGGTCCCCTGGGTGACGGCGAGATCCACTCCGATCCCGGTGAGTATCCCCACGAGCTGGTCCCGCCTGTCCTGCATCTGCGCCCGCAGCGCCCGGATCCACTCGTCCTCGTGGCTCAGGGCGTGCGCGACGGCGAGTTGCAACGGGGTACCGGCGGTGTAGCTCATGTACTGCTTGGCGGCCCGGACACCCGCGACCAACCCGGCCGGGCCGGTCACCCACCCGATCTTCCAGCCCGTGCAGTTGAGCATCTTGCCGGCGCTCGAGATCCGCAGGGTGCGTTCGGCCATGCCCGGCAGGGTGGCGATGGAGACGTGCTCGGTGTCGTCGTACGTCAGGTGTTCGTAGACCTCGTCCGAGATCGCGATCGCGTCGAACTCGCGGCACAGGGCCGCGATCTGCTCGAGATCCTCCCGGGGCAGCACTGCACCGGTGGGGTTGTGCGGAGAGTTGACCAGCACCGCCCGGGTCCGCGGGGAGAACGCCGCCCGCAGGGAGTCCACGTCGAGGCGGAAACGGTCGTCCGAGCGGACCATCCGCGCGGGGCGCCGGGTGGCCCCGGCCATCGCGACGGTGGCGGCGTAGGAGTCGTAGGACGGTTCGATCACCACCACCTCGTCGTGGGGTTCCACCAGGCCGAGCACCGCACCGGCGATCGCCTCGGTCGCGCCGACCGTCACCAGTACCTCGGTGTCCGGATCGTGGACCAGCCCCGTGTGCCCGGTCTCGTGCGTGACGATCGCGTGCCGGAGCTCGGGTACCCCCGTCCCGGGTGGGTACTGGTTGTGTCCCTCCCGCATGGCGCGCACCGCGGCCTCGATCATCGACGGGGGGCCGTCGGTGTCCGGGAAGCCCTGTCCCAGGTTGACGGCCCCGAACCGCACAGCGAGCTGGGTGACCTCGGAGAAGATCGTGGTGGCGTGGGGCAGGAGGCGTCGGACGGTCATGGAACGCAGCCTAGGTCGGTCGTGGCCGCCCGATACGATGGGCCACATGACCGAGCACCCCGCCGCAGCATCCGTCACCGTCGGACCGTGCACGCAGCGCCGTACCGTCCTGGCCGCTCTCCCCGGGATCATCCTGCTGCCGGGGATCGCCTCGGCCTGCGGGATGACGCAACCCGCGGAGCCTGCCTCGACCGTGCAGCAGACGACCGAGGTGCAGGCCAGCACCTTGCCCGCGTCGGACGTGCCCGTCGGGACCGCCAAGCAGGTCAAGTCGGGGGACTCCACGGTGATCGTCGCGCAGCCCACCGAGGGGGAGTTCGTCGCGTACTCCGCCCGCTGCACCCACCAGGGTGGGACCGTTCAGGTGGTCCGCGACCTGCACCTGCGCTGCCCACTCCACGGCGCGGAGTACGACGCCACCGACGGCCGCAACACCCTCGCTCCGGCACCGCGACCCCTCGACGTGGTCCCGGTGACCGAGGCGAACGGCCAACTGACGATCGGCTGAGCCACGCCCCCGCCCGGGGTGGCACCGGTGACCGCGCCCACGTCGCGTCGGCAAGAGAGTCCCGCCCCCATCGGTCAGGTGAGGATGCGCCGAACGCCCTTCTCGACGCCGGCCGGAGTTGCGGCGTCGCAGCGGGGAGGAGTACAACGGGAACACGTTCTCAGGGCGGGGTGAGATTCCCCACCGGCGGTGATGTCACCGGCCCCATGGTCGGCGGCGAGCCCGCGAGCGCCCCGCACACGCGGTCCGGCCAGGCGACATGCCCGGCCGGACCGCGTTCGCGGGGGTCAGCAGACCCGGTGTGATCCCGGGGCCGACGGTCATAGTCCGGATGGAAGAGAACAGCGTGTCCCCGAGGGACCGCGGCCCGCCGCGGAACCGTGGGCGATGCGGCATACGCCCTGGGCCGTGGAGTGCTGAGCCCGCGAAAGGGGCACACGATGAGCCTTCTCGTCTCATTCCTCGACGCGCAGGTGTTGATCGGCGGAGTACCGATCCTGTGGCGCGAGATCATCGGCAACGCCTTCGGGTTGGCCGCCGCGATCGGCGGGATGCGCCGAGTGGTATGGGCCTGGCCGGTGGGGATCGTCGGCAATCTCACGCTTCTCACGGTCTTCCTCGGAGGCGTCTTCCACACCCCGCAGGACGTCGATCTCTACGGTCAGGCCGGCCGCCAGGTCATGTTCCTCGCCGTGGGGATCTACGGCTGGTGGCGCTGGTCGCGGGACCGGCGGGCCAGCGCGGCTCTGCCGGGACAGGCGGGAGTCGAGGCGGTCGCGGTCCATCCGCACTGGGCCACGGGCCGGCAACGGGCGGGACTCGTCGTCGGTATGATCTCCGGCACCCTGGTCTTCGGGTGGGTCTTCTCCGAGCTCGGATCGTGGGGCCCGTGGGCGGACGCGTGGATCTTCACCGGGTCGATCCTGGCCACCTACGGCATGGCCCGGGGCTGGACGGAGTTCTGGCTGCTGTGGATCGGCGTCGACATCGTGGGTGTCCCGTTGCTCCTCAAGGCCGGGTACTACCCGTCAGCTGCGTTGTATCTGGTGTACGGGGCGTTCGTCGTCTGGGGGTTCGTGGTGTGGTGGCGCGTCGACCTGGCCGCCCGGGTGCGGGAGTCCTCTGAGGGGCATCGGTCGGATCAGGTGGCCGTTGCCTGACGCGGTCAGCGGACCTTCGATGAGGGCCGCGCGGTTCCCGTCTCAGGTGCCCCGCGTGACGCACGCCTCGGCCGCACCGAGGCCACGACGATCAACGACAGCGCCGCGAGTGCGAAGCCGAGGCCGCGGAAGTCGATCCACGCGAACACCAGGCCCGAGAGCAGGCCACCCGCCGCACCGGACAGCGCCACCGCCACGTCGGCCTGCCCCTGGACGGTGGCGCGGACCGAGAGCGGCACGGACGTGGTGAGGACCGTGGTCCCGGCGACCAGTCCGAGGCTCCATCCGAGCCCGAGGAGGATCAAGGCCGTGGTGACCAGCACGGTCGACTGCGGCGGGGAGACCGCGGCGAGGACGCCAGAGGTCAGCAGCACCAGGCCTGCCGAGACGGCCACGAGGCGCGTGCCGAACCTGTCCACCAGGTAACCGGACAGCGGGGCCGGCAGGAACATCGCCGCCACGTGAAGGGAGATCACCAGCCCCACCACGGTCACCGCGTGATCGTGCGCGCGCATGTGGACCGGTGTCATGGTCATGAGCCCGACCATGACGAACTGCGTCAGGGCCATCACCGCCACCCCGGTGAGCACGTCCCCGGTCCAGATGCGGGAGGGTGCGGCCGGCTCGGGGGAGGAGACGACCGCGGGGGCCGGTGACGGGAACGACGACGAGGCTGTCGCCGAGTCCGGCCCCACCGTCGCCCGCCGCCGCGCCTCGAGCAGCGGATCGGGACGCAGCAGCAGTGAGATGACCAGTGCCGCTCCACCGTAGGCCGCGGCGGCGAGGAGGAACGGACCGGACAAGGGGAGCAGGCCCAGCGACTCGGCGACCGCTCCCGTCGGCCCCACGAGGTTGGGCCCCGCGACGGCCCCCGCGGTGGTGCCCAGGAGCACGTATGACAGTGCCCGTCCGCGGTGCTCGGGGGTGGCCAGGTCCGCGCCGGCGTAGCGCGCCTGGAGGTTGGTGGCGGTGCCCGAGCCGTAGACGACGAACGACAGGAACAGCAGCGGGAGGGAGTCGATGGCCGTCGCGGCCACGATGGCGATCGCTCCGATCGCGCCGAACGCGAAGCCCGTCGCCAGCCCGGGGCGCCTGCCCCGCGCCTGGGACAGTCTGCCCACGGCGATCGCCGCGAGGGCCGACCCGCCGGTGAACAGCGCCGATGGCAGGCCGGACAGGCCGGGCCCGCCGAGCAGGTCCTCGGCGAGGAGCGCTCCGACGGTCACCCCGGCGGCCAGTCCCGCGCCGGAGAGCAGCTGCGCCAGGACCAGGATCGTCACGACCCGCCGCTGCACTCGGTCGTCACCCGGGCCGGTGGCCGAACCCGGATCCCGGCGTGTCCGGTTCATCTGTCGACCCGGGTCATCTGTCGACCCAGGATCGTGCGTGCAGGAGCACGTCGATCGCGGTCGCCTTCCCGGCCGGCCGCAGGTCGTGACGCAGCGAGACCACCTCGAGTCCCTGGGATCCCAGTGCCAGATCGGCGATCCCGGGGAGCACGGTCGGGTCCTGCGGACCGCCGACGCCGCGACGCAGGTTCTCCGCGGCGTGCCCGAGATAGACGAGGTGGCCACCGGGTCGCAGCCACCCGCCGGCGTTGCGCAGGACCCGGACCAGGCTGTCCATGTCCAGGTGGAGGAACCCGATGACGACGAGGTCCACCGACTCCTCCGGCTCCCAGGTGGTGGCGTCACCGACCACCCAGTCGACGCTGCCGGTACGGCCGTCATCGGAGTCCTTGGCTCGGGCCTGATCGATCGCGACCTCGGAGAAGTCGACGGCTGAGACCCGCCATCCGTGCGCGGCCAGCCACCGCGCGTGCCGTCCGTCGCCGCACGCCAGGTCCACCGCGGTGTCCACGGGCAGGCCGGCGTCCTCGGCACCGGTCACCTCCGCGACGATGCGTGCCGCGGGGGTGGTGCCCCACACGTCGGGCTGGGCGAGGTATCGGGCGTTCCATTCGGAGGCGTCCACGTGCGGCGGTCCTTTCGGTGCTGCGTCTGCTCGGTTCTACTTCTACTGGGTCGGGGGCGTACCCGGGTGATCCCGCCGCGGAGGGGTGGCACGGCTCACGGGCGTCGGAGCCACCGCAGGTGTTCCGTGTCGCCCTGCAACTCCAGTCTCCTCCACAGGACACTGCCCGGCACGGCCTGACTCGGGTGACAGTCCACCGCGGCCTGTTGCGCCGTGCGGTCGACGGTCAGCGCCAGGTCGATCTCCCCGCTGCGCCGACCGAGGAATCCGGCGTACCCCTCGGAGGCGAGGCTGGCGCAGATCTCGTCAGGGAGGGCCCACGCCAGTACGGGAAGTCCGTGCCGGTCGCCCGCCCGGACGGCGGCCGCGGTGGCCGCCACGTGGTCCGGGTGTCCGCTGATGCCGGTGGAGTCGAAGACGACGAGACCGTCGGGCCGGGTCTGCTCCAGTGCGCGCTCGACGTCGCCGTCGAGGACGGTCGGCTGGAGAGCCGCCACACCGCCGTCGGGGTGGCCCAGCAGGGTGACCCGTCGGACCCCGAGCGCATCGGCAGCAGCCCGCAGTTCGCTCTCGCGAATCAGTGACAGGTCTCCTTCGACACCGTGGAGGGTCGACGCCTCGCCCCTTGTCAGGCAGAGGACGTCCACGAGCGAGCCTGCCCCGGCGAAGGTCGAGAGCACCGCGCCGAGGCCGAAGGATTCGTCGTCGGGGTGCGCGACCACGGCCAGGACCGCCCGCCACCCCGGCAGTATGCTCGTGTTCTCCATGGTCCGAGCCCCCTCATCGTCGACGGTGAATTGCCGTTCCGGGTCGTTGGATACCCGGTACCGTATCTTCTCATGAAGGCCTCCCACGATCGGACCGATGTCTCGCTCTTCGCCCGCGCATGGGTGATCGCCAGCCCCGTTCTCGAGCGCGTCGGGCTCGCCAGATCCCGGCGGCGCCTGGTCTCCGGTCTGTCGGGAACGGTGGTGGAGGTTGGGGCAGGCAGCGGGGTCACCTTCGAGCACTATCCCCCGCAGGTCACGAGGGTGGTGGCGATCGAGCCGGACCCGCATCTCCGTGCCCACGCGCGGCGCTACGCGGCGCGTGCGTCTGTGCCGGTCGAGGTGGTGGAGTCGGTGGCGGAGGCGCTCCCGCTCGCGGACGGAGAGGCCGATGCGGTGGTCTTCGGTCTCGTCCTGTGCACGGTCCCCGACGTCCCGGCCGCCCTCGCCGAGGCGGATCGGGTACTCGCCCCCGGGGGAGAACTACGTCTGTTCGAACACGTCAGGGCAGAGGGCCGACTGGGACGCGTGGCCGACCGGATCGCGCCGGTGTGGAGTCGGCTCGGCGGGGGGTGTCGACCGAACCGGGACACCGGTCGGGCGCTGACCGAGGCCGGGTTCGACGTCACCGGGCTCAGGACCCGGACGTTCCCGCCGGTACTCCCGCTGACGCCGATCCTCAGCGGTTCGGCGCGGCGTCGCTAGCGGCACGACCGGCTACCGCACACT
Source organism: Dietzia sp. SYD-A1 (assembly GCF_015356725.1). Classification (NCBI taxonomy): domain Bacteria; kingdom Bacillati; phylum Actinomycetota; class Actinomycetes; order Mycobacteriales; family Dietziaceae; genus Dietzia; species Dietzia sp. SYD-A1. The sequence continues at coordinate 14 of NZ_JADDKI010000114.1, read as the reverse complement.
CCCCGGTCGGGTCG
>NZ_JADDKI010000113.1:0-4898 GCF_015356725.1 Dietzia sp. SYD-A1 | reverse complement strand
GCCCACACACGCGCGCGATCACTGCAGCCACACAGGAAATCTCGTGCGCGTGTGCAGTGACAGCGCGCGTGTGTGGGCCGGGCGAGCAGGCAGCACCTGGCCGCACCGGGCAGGGCGAGCAGGCCGCACCGGCAGCACCGGGCCGGGCGAGCAGGCCGCACCGGCAGCACCTGGCAGGGCGCGTGGTCGAGGCGAGTCAGCGGACTCCGGACCGACGGAGCCCGTCGAGCAGCAGGCGTTCGAACCGGTTCGGCGCGTAGAGGTCGTCCCAGACCCAGCGGACCACTACCACCCCGAGCGCTCTGAGTCGGTCTTCCCGTTGCTTCTCCCGCCACACCACCTCGCCCGGATCCTCTCCACCGGCCGCGCAGCGTGAGTACTTGGTCCTGCCGTCGAACTCGCCCGCCAGTGCACCGTCGCCCCAGGAGAAGTCAGTGCGCGCGACCGGCCTGCCCCCGCTCGAGAAGTACCGGTGTTGTAGTCGGGGTGCGGGGACGTCTCGACACCACCGCATGACACATCGGGACAGTGACTCCCCGGGGCTTTCTGCCCGGGGGTCCGCGAAATCCACGACGTCCCGGGCGATCGCCACGCCGGTCCGGCCGCGATGGCGATCGACTTCGCTCGCGAGCTCGGCCGCGGTGACCATCCGGAGGCGCAGCGCGTGGTCCGCCGCGCATACTCCTGCGTCGAATCCGGCTGAGCGGGCGAGATCGACGACAGTTCGGGCGATGCAGGTGACGGGGATGCCGTCCACCCGGGTCGTGTCCAGGGAATGCCTCGGCGAGGAGTGAACCTGGGTGTGCGGGGTTCTGCGTCCGCCGGTGGGTCGGTCGACCGTGAGATGAACGTGGTCAGTCCAGGCTCTGATGAGAGGCAGACCGTGGAGCGCTGCCGCCGTGTGGTGGCTGATCACGGCGCCGAGGGGGCCCTGGTCGAGCGCGATCCGCGACGACCGGGCGAGGGCATCCCGTGCGCTCTCGCCCGACTGCGGCGCGTGAAACCACCCGTGTCTGATCTTGATCAGTCGGCCCTGCGCGACAGCCGCGGTCAGTGCGCGATGCGACAGGCCCGCCCGGGTTGCTTCTGCTGTGGTGAACGGCCGGCCGGTAGGGAAGGGGATCACGGGAGTCATGGCGGCAACGGTGTCAGGGCCGTCGAGTGGGCGGAGAGCGTGACAGGGGCTGGCGGGGGCTTTCAGTGGAGAGAGGGACCCTGTGAAATTCGGTCACTCGCCACGATGAGTGTCCCCACGACGGACGCGCGCAACCACTGCAGACTCACACGACATTTCGTCCGCGTGTGCAGTGGTTGCGCGCGTATGCGAACCGGGGGCCGGGTCAGGAGTCGTGGATGATCACGCCTCGCATGATCTTCCCGTCCTGCAGGTCCTGGTAGCCCTCGTTGACCTGGTCGAGCGAGTAGGTCGTGGTGATGAGCTCGTCCAGCTTGAGCTTGCCCTCGTCGTACAGGCGCAGCAGCTTGACGATGTCGTACTGCGGGTTGGCCGAGCCGAAGAGGGTGCCGGTGATGGTCTTTCCGAACAGGGCCATCATCGTGCCGTTGACCTGCACGGTGTTCTCCGTCATGTTGCCCAGGCCGGTGATCACCACCCTGCCCCCCTTGCCGATCACGTCGAAAGCGCTCGAGACGACCTTCTCGTCGACAGTGCCCACCAGGATGAGTGCCTGGTCCGCCATCTGGCCCCAGGTGAGCTTCTCGACCTCCGCGTGGGCCTCGGCGGCGTCGGCGAACGCGTGGGTGGCGCCGAACTTCAGGGCCTCGTCGCGCTTGAACTGGACGGGGTCCACCACCACCACGTGACGGGCCCCCGAGTGGACGGCGCCCTGGACGGCGTTGATGCCGAGCCCGCCGATCCCGTAGATCACCACGGTGTCACCCTGTCGCACGTTGCCGGCGTAGGTGGCGGTGCCCCATCCGGAGGGCACACCGCAGCCCACCAGGACGGCCTTGTCGAGCGGTAGCCAGTCGTCGACCTTGACCACCGAGTGTTGTGAGATCACCGAGCGCTCGGAGAACGTCCCGAGCATGCACATGGCGCCGAACTCCTTGCCGTCCGCCCGGAACCGGAAGGTGCCGTCGGGCATGTGGCCGTCGAGGATCGTGGCGCCCATGTCGCAGAGGTTCTGGCGACCGGTCGAGCAGTATCGGCAGGTGCCGCAGTTCGGGATGAAGGAGCACACCACGTGGTCGCCGGGCTTGACCTTCGTCACCCCCACGCCCACGGCCTCGATGACGCCTGCTCCCTCGTGCCCTCCGACGATGGGGAAGCGCGGCGGGAGGGAGCCGTCGGACAGGTGGAGGTCGGAGTGACACAGGCCCGCGGCCGTGTACTTGATCAGGACCTCGCCGGGGCCGGGGTCGTCGAGGTCGAGCTCGATGATCTCGAACGGCTTGTGGACATCGAACAGTACTGCTGCCTTGGTCTTCACGGCGGTGTTCCTTTCGGGGAGCGGGGAGCGGGGAGCGGGTTCTGGGAGAGGTGACGGGGGAGGGTGTGCCGGGACGGCACGCCGGTGGGTCAGAGCTGGATGTTGACCGACCTGGTCTGCGTGTAGAGGTCGAGAGCGCCCTGGCCCAGCTCGCGGCCCCAGCCGGACTGCTTGAAGCCGCCGAACGGCATGGCGGTGTCGAAGCCGTTGTACTGGTTGACCCACACCGAGCCGGCGTGGAGGCGGCTGGCGACCTGGTGGGCCTTGGAGATGTCCTTCGTCCACACTCCGGCGGCCAGCCCGTAGATCGAGTCGTTGGCCTGGCGGACCGCGTCGTCGACGTCGGTGAACCGCAGGGCCGACACGACGGGGCCGAAGATCTCGTCCGTCACCACCCGGTGGTCGGGCTCGACGTCCACGAACACGGTGGGTTGGACGAAGTAGCCGGTGTCACCGTGTCGGCCGCCGCCGGTGAGGGCCCGCCCGCCGTCCTCGATGCCGGCGCGCAGGTAGTAGGAGACCTTGTCGAACTGGTCCTGGTCGACCAGCGGGCCGAGCTCGGTGGCGGGGTCCAGACCGTGCCCGATGGTGGCCTGGGCGGCGGCGTCGGCGACGGCCTGCGTGAACCTCTCGTAGATGGAGTCCTCGACATACAGGCGGGTGCCGGCGGTGCAGGCCTGGCCGTGGTTGAACATCCACGCGGCCACGGAGCCTGCGACGGCGGCGTCGAAGTCGCAGTCGGCGAAGACGATGTTGGCGCTCTTGCCGCCCAGTTCGAGGGAGACCTTCTTGAGGTTGCCCTTGGCGGCGTCGACGATGAGCTTGCCCACCTCGGTGGAGCCGGTGAAGGCCACCTTGTCCACGTCGTCGTGGGCGGAGATCGCGGCGCCGGCGTCGCCGAAGCCGGTGACGATATTGACCACGCCGGCGGGCACGCCGGCCTCGGCGATGACCTCGCCCAGCAGCAGCGCGGTCAGCGGAGTCTGCTCGGCCGGCTTGAGGACCAGGGTGTTGCCGGTGGCCAGGGCGGGGGCGAGCTTCCACGCCGCCATGAGCAGGGGGAAGTTCCAGGGGATGATCTGCCCGCACACGCCCACGGGCACGCGCTGGGTGTAGGCGTGGAACTGCTTGTCGCCGGCGAACGGCATCGACACGTTGACCGTGGAGCCCTCGATCTTGGTGGACCAGCCGGCGTAGTAGCGGAACACGTCGGCCGCCCAGGCCACGTCCACGGCGGTGGCGATCGCGACGGACTTGCCGTTGTCCAGGGCTTCGATCTGCCCGAACAGCTCGGCCCTGGCGTCCAGCAGGTCGCCGATGCGCCACAGGATCTGCTCGCGCTGGTTGGGCTTCATGGTCGCCCACGCGCCGTCGTCGAACGCGCGGCGCGCGGCGGCGACGGCCCGGTCGACGTCCTCGGGTCCGCCGTGCGCGACCTGGGTGATCTCGGCCCCGGTGGCGGGGTCGTAGGTGCCGAAGGTGCGGCCGTCCGCGGCGTCGACCCACTGCCCGTCGATCAGGAGCCGGTGCGGGCGGCCGAGGAAGTCGCGCGCCTCCGCACCGAGTCGCTCGTCGATCTGGGTGCTGGCGCGGTTCTCCCGGGAGAGTGTGCCGGTCATGTGTGTCCTCCAAAGATCCCGACCGGCTCGGTTGTGAGTCCGGTCACAACCCATCCTGGGGTCGTGGGCCGGGCCCGGAGTGTTCAGTTTCTGGACACCTTCTAGGACAGTCCGAACTCCCGCATGCGGGCGTAGAGGGTGGTCCGGCTGATGCCCAGGCGCTTGGCCGCGCGGGCGCGGACACCGTCGCAGTCCGCCAACGCGGCCACGATCGCGTCGTACTCGCCCCGGGCGAGTTCGCCGGCCCGCGGCGGCCGTGTGGAGCGGGCGTGGGAGGGCAGGGAGTCCACGTCGAGGGTGGTCAGCCCCCTGCCCGCGGTCCGGGTGAGGCAGTCCGCCAGAACCGATCTCAGCGACACCAGGCCGTTGGGCAGGTCCAGCGCACAGACGGCGTCCGCGAAGCGGACGGTGACGACCGGGGCCCCGAATCCGCGTTCTGCGGCCAGGTCCGCGATCATCCGGCGGACGATCGCGCCGCCCTCCTCGCCGCGCTCGTGCAACGGCCGCAGTACCGTCCGCGCCCCGCACACGTCCACCACCTCCGTCACCGCCGGGCGGGGGTCCTGGCGGCTGGTGACGACGACGAGGGCGTCAGCCACGGATCCCAGGCGCGCTGCCAGGCGGCGCAGATCGGCGTCCTCCAGGAGGTCGATGTCATCCAGGACCAGTGGTCGGCCCCGGGTGCCGAGCTCGCGTAGGGCGGGGACCGCCAGCTCGCGCCACGCCGCGTCCGCGCTGTCCGCGTGGGCGAGTCGGATGTGCACGGCGTCGGGGCCGGCGATCGTCGTCGCGGTCGTCGTCCTGCCCGACCCGGACGGGCCCACCA
>NZ_JADDKI010000112.1:0-6912 GCF_015356725.1 Dietzia sp. SYD-A1 | reverse complement strand
GGCCGGGGTGGCCGTCCTCGTCGTCGTCGGACCGGTTCTCGCTTTCCATCCCCGAACTGTACACAACTGACTACAGTCGGCTTGACGGGTGTGGACTGACGCGCCCCCCTCGCGAGAAAGGCCCACGATGACCACCACCGACCGCCGCGACGACATCGACGCGATCAAGGCCCTGAAATACCGCTACCTGCGCTGTGTGGACCTGCGGCTGTGGGACGAGCTCGCGGAGACGCTCGCGCCCGAGGTCTCGGCGTCCTACGGCAGGCGCCTGTCCTACACCGGCCGCGACGAGGTGGTGGCCGGGCTGCGGGAGCAGATGACCGACGACGTGATCACCGAGCACCAGGCCCACCACCCGGAGATCGAGGTGGACGGCGACACCGCCACCGCTCGCTGGTACCTGCAGGACCGGGTGATCGTCCCCGCCTTCGACACGATGATCATCGGGGGCGCCTTCTACTCCGACACCTACGCACGCCACGACGGTCGGTGGGTCATCACCAGCACCGGTTACTCGCGTACGTACGAGGCGATGATCGACCTCAAGGACATCCCGAGCTTCACGCTCACCGACAACCACCTCGCCCCCGCCGACGGCGGTGAGGGCGCCGGGCGAGGGTGATCTCCCTCGTTGCCGAACGCCGGCCCGACTCGCACGCACCCCCGCACCGACCCCCGGAGGACCCCATGACCGACACCACAGCGCAGCCCGACACGACAACGCAGCACGACACCACAGCGCAGCCCGCCGGGAACCCCGGCACCACACGCGAGGACCGACTTGCCGGAAAGGTCGCCATCGTCACCGGCGGCGGGCAGGGGGTCGGGGAGGGCATCGCACTCGGTCTCGCCGAATCCGGCGCCGCGCTCCTGCTGGTCGGGCGCCGGATGCGCAAGCTCGAGCGGGTCGCCGAGATCATCCGCTCGAACGGGGGCACCGCCGAGTGCCTGGCCGTCGACATCATCACCGACGGAGCCCCCGAGGCGATCATCGCGACCGCAGTGGAGAAGCTCGGCGGGGTCGACATACTGGTCAACAACGCCAACATGGCCATGCCGCTGCCGCTGTCGGACTACCCGGACGACGAGTTCCGCAAGGCCTTCGAGGGCGGGCCCCGCGTGACGTTCAGCCTGATGAAGCTGGCCCGGCCCGAGATGGCCAAGCGCGGAGGCGGCACGATCATCAACCTCGTGACCGCCGCCGCCGTCCGGTGGGACGCCGCGAACTACGGCATCTACTCCGCGGTCAAGGAGGCCATCCGCGCACTGACCCGCGCGGCCGCCTACGAGTGGGCCTCCGAGGGCACCCGCGCTCTCAACATCGCGCCGCATGCGCACAGTCCCGGGTTGGACTGGTGGATGGAGAACAACCCCGAGGAGGCCCGGGAGTTCGTCTCGAGCATCCCCGCCGGCCGCGTCGGCGATCCGCTGAGTGACATCGGTCGCCCCGTGGCCTGGCTGTGCTCGGCCGAGGCCTCGTACCTCAGTGGAGCGACCATCCCCCTGGACGGAGGGCAGTCCCGCTGGGGCTGACCTCGCACACCCACCCGGGACGAGCGATCCCCGACCGCAGTCGACATGGGGCACCATGAGCAGCGCCGGTCCCCCGAGTCCAGTGGCACCCCACTGTCGTCGGAATCCCGCCGGCCGTACCAGTCCTGACGGTGCTCAGCCCCGAGTAGCTGAGGCTGCAGGTCGGAAGTGGAGTCCCGGTGCAGCACGGATCCGATGATCGCACTGCCGAACCGAGCGCAGCCGACGCGGTGACACCCTCCGGGCGGGCCGATCGCACCGTGGAGGCCGGGAAGGCCAGGGGCGCCAAGACGGTGATGATCGAGATCGCCGAGAAGATGATCAGCGAGCGAGGCCTGGACGACGTCTCGATGCGCGACGTCGCGACGGCGGCCGGCCAACGCAACAACTCGGCGGTCCAGTATCACTTCGGTAGCCGCGACGGCTTGATCCTGCAGGTGCTGCGGCGGCGCATCGTCGCCCTCGACGCCGACCGCAGGCGGCGCCTGGCCGCGGCCGACGAACAGGGCCTGGGTGAGGACCTACACACCCTCGTCGGGGTTCTCTTCGGCCCCATCGTCGACCTCCTGCGTTCCCACCCCGAGGCCACGCACTACGCGCGGTTCCTGCAGAGGGTCGGCCCGGTCATGGCTCCCGGTATCCCGGAGGCGGATCTGCGGACGGCGGCCGACGACGTGGTGGTGCGGCTCATCGACGTGCTGTCCCACCTGCCGCGGCGGGTGGCGTTCGAACGCATCGACCTGGCCACCCAAATGTTCACCGGCGCGTTGGCGGTCTTCGAGGACCGCCGAGATGCCCGCAACACCGTGGTCAACGACCGGTTCGAGGTGGTGGTGGCGCACCTGTACGACATGATCGAGGCCGCCCTGCGCGCCGGTGTCGGGTCGCGCGATTGAGCGGTCCGCGGACCGTCCCCGATCCGTCGTCGGACCCCGTTCTCAGACCCGTCCGCGCAGTAGCTTCCGGAAGTAGAGGACCGGCTGGAGATAGCGGTCGAACGCGTACGTCGAGCGCCTGGGGACCGTCAGGTCGATCCCGGGGATCTCGGGTGCCGGCCGTCCGTCCCGGTCGTGCTCGGCCAGCATCAGGCGGTCCCGGCCCACGGCGATGGGGATGATCGTGTAGCCGTCGTACCGCGACCCCGGGCCACCGTCCCGGGCCGCGCGGAGGTTGTCGGCGACCACCGCCACCTGGGGACGTAAGGCCCCGCCGGACGGGCGGGTGCCGGCGGCGGCGGCGTCGCCCAGGCCCCAGACCGAGTCGGCGCGGGCGTGGCTCAAGCGCTGTGGATCCACCTCGACGAGCCCGGCCTCGCCCCCGTCGGACAACCCGGCCCGGGTGATGAACTCCGGTGCCCGGCTCAGCGGCGTGACATAGGCGAGGTCGACGTGCTCGATCGTCGTGGACACGGCACCGGTCAGGGTGACGGTGCGCGCGTGGTGGTCGACGGCAGCGACGTCGGAGCGCTCGTGGACGGTGATGCCGTACTCCCGGATCAGTGGGAGCAGGTGTGAGTCGCACGGTTCGAGTCCGAGCAGACCTCCGAACGGGGTGACCAGGTGCACCTCGATCCGGTCGAGTACCTTCTCGCGTCGCCACCGGTCGCAGGCGAGGAACATGGCCTTGAGCACGGTGCCCCCGCAGGAGGCGGGTTCCGGCGGTACCGAGAACACCACGGACCCCTCGCGGAGGCGGACCAGCGCCGCACACGCGCGACCGGCGTACTCGGGCACGTGGGCGGACGCCGCCCACCCGGCGACGTACGCCTTGTCCAGTCCGGGGATCGCGTCCCACCGGGGGGTCAGGCCGGGGCAGACGACCAGGTTCTCGTAGTTCACCGTGGGGCCCTGCTCGCGCGGACCGAGGGTCACGGTCCGGGCATCGGTGTCCACCCGCCCGGCGGGGTGGGGCAGGAGCTGCACGCCGGAGGGGACGACGCTCGTCATCGCCCGTTCGTACCGCCTCATCTGGGCCAGGCCGGCGGCGGCGTAGTTGAGCATCGGCCTGTACCGGTGGACGGGGGCCGGGTCGACGATCGCGATGTCCTCCCGGCCGTCCCGGCGCAGGCGCGCGGCCAGGGAGATCCCGGCGTTGCCCGCTCCGATGATCACGGTGTCGAACGCGGCGGACACGGGTCAGACCGTCACTGCGTAACCCACGAGCCCGACCACCAGAAGGAGGACGATGGCGACGATGACGATGATCGGGATGTACGCCCCCTTCTTGGACGGGGACGGGGTGGGGCTCTGCTGCTCCATCGGCCCCTGCTTCTCGGTCGCGCTGTCGGACTGCATCGACGTCGAATCGGAGTCCGGGGTCTGCGGGCCGTCGGGCGAGCCGCCGCTGTCGAGATCGGGGGTCTGGCCGGGGTCGGGGTCGGAGGGCCGTGCGTGGGTCATGAGGCGCCTTTCGTAGCGGTGGGTCCACCACGCTATGGCGTCACCCGGACACCCTCCACCGGTCGGGCCGCGCCCACGCCGACGCGGGCGCCACCGGGGAGAGGGACGTGTGTCCCGAAGTAGTGCCCGGCACGGGAGACGATGCCGTACTGGGCCGGGTTCATGGCGGGACCCGAGCGTACGGTGGTCGGCAGACGGGCCCGCCGACCCGAGTCGTGTCGTGGTCCGACTCGTCATCGACGTCTCCCCGAGAGGACCGGCCCACCCATGACCTCCATCACCACCGTCGACCGCGGCCCCCGCGTCGTCGCCCGGCGCGTCATCGTCAACGCCCCCGCCGATGAGCTGTTCGGCCTGGTCAACGATCCCGCGAAGCACGGGCTCGTCGACGGGTCTGGGACCGTCCGCGACAACGTCACGGGCCCGGCCGCCCTGTCCGAGGGCGCGACGTTCACCACGAAGATGCGGATGTACGGGGTCCCGTACCGCATCACCTCCACCGTCACCGAACACATCGACACCCCGGAGCTCAAGGTCGTCGAGTGGGCGCATCCCGCCGGACACCGCTGGAGGTGGGAGTTCACCCCGACCGCGGACGGGCGGACCGAGGTCACCGAGAGCTTCGACAACCGTCCGTCGAAGATCGGCAGGATCATGGAGCGCGTCGGGATGGCGCGGAAGAACGCCGAGGGGATCACCCGGACGCTCTCGGGACTGGCGGCGAAATACGATTCGGCCGGCTGACGATCCACGGGAAGTACTGGACGTGCGTCCAAGTTGGGTTTACGCTGGTCGCACCCCACGTTCGATCCCGCAGAATCGAGTGCCTCCATGACCACTGCACACAGGCCCCTCGCGGAACGCGTTCTGCGCCGCGTCATCCGGGCCATCGGAGCGGCGCCCGCCCCGGTCCAGCGACTGATCGCCGGACCTCCCATCCGGGTCGACGGGCAGGAACTCGGGCTCGAAGCCCAGGTGGGCACGCGGCTGTTGAACCTCGGTGTGTCGGAGACGTTCGACCAGCTCCCGCTGGAACAGGGGAGGCAGCAGATCGCGGGAGAAGCCTTCGTCTTCGGTCACCAGACCCCCGTCGAGACCGTCCGTTCGCTCACCATCCCCGGTCCCCACGGCCCGATCCCCGCCCGCCTGTACCGGCCCGCGGGGATCGAGGGGCCGAGCGCCGCCCTGGTCTATCTCCACGGAGGCGGGTGGGTCCTGGGCGACCTCGACTCGGGCGACTCGGTGGCCCGATTCCTCGCCGCCCACACGCCGCTGACCGTCATCTCGATCGACTACCGGCTCGCACCCGAGCATCCGTTCCCCGGAGGCCTGGAGGACGTCCTCGCGGCGTTCGGGCACATCGTCGCTCATGCCGAGGAGTACGACCTCGACCCGCGGGCCATCGCGATCGGCGGCGAGAGCGCCGGCGGGAACCTCGCCGCGGTGGTCTCGCTGCACCGGGCTCCCGGGTGGACCCCGCCGGCGATGCAGGTGCTGTTCAACCCGGTGACGGACCTGTCCACCAAGCACCGGTCCTACGAGCTGTTCGGTCGCGGGTTCTTCCTCACCGAGGCCCAGATGGACTGGTACAAGTCGCACTACCTCACCGAGCCCGAGCAGGCCCTGGACCCCCGCGTCTCGCCCCTGCTCGCCGACGAGCTCGGCCACGCGCCGCCGGCCTATGTCGTGGTGGCCGGATTCGACGTGCTCCGCGACGAGGGCGAACGCTATGCGGCCGCCCTGTCCGAGGCGGGCGTCGACGTGACCCTCCGTCGTCACAGCGGCCACGTGCACGGCCTGATCAACGCCACGGGTGTGGGCCACGCCGCCCGGGACGCGCTGCTCGAAGCGGTGGGCGTCCTCCACACCCGACTGGTCGCGCCAGCCGCCGCCGACCGGTCCTCCGGGGGCGAGGGGTGAGCGCCGGCGTCGACGTCATCGTGGTCGGCGCGGGCCTGGCGGGGCTCACCGCCGCGCGGCGGCTCGTCGAGGCGGGACGTACGGTCCGTGTGCTCGAGGCGCGGGACCGTGTCGGCGGACGCACGCTCAACCACGTCCTCGACGACGGGCAGGTGGTCGAGGCGGGGGGTCAGTTCGTCGGGCCCACCCAGGACCATGTGCTGGGGCTCGCCGAGGAACTCGGGGTGACGACGTTTCCCGCCAACACCCTCGGCGACACGGTCTACGTCCACGGTTCGCGCAGTCGACGGTTCCGCGGCGACATCCCGCCGGACCGCCTCGCGCTTCCCGACATCGCCCTGGCGACCTCCCGACTGGGCCGCACGAGTGGCGAGATCGACGTGACCGCGCCGTGGGAGCACCCCGACGCGCACCGGCTGGACGAGCAGAGCCTGGCCACCTGGCTGCGCCGCGGCGCGATCGGTTCCGGCGGCGTCGAGCTGGTCGAGGTCCTCCTCGGGTCGGCGTTCGGGGCGGCGGCGTCCGAGACCTCCGCGCTGTCCGCCCTGGCGTACATCGCGGGTGCGGGTGACGAGATCCACCGGGGCACGCTGGACCGGATGATCAGCGTGGCCGGCGGTGCCCAGGAATCCCGGTTCGTCGGCGGATCGCAGCTGATCTCGCAGCGCATGGCCGAGGGGTTGGGCGACGACGTCACCCTCGGCGCCCCGGTCCGGCGGATCGAGCACCACGCCACCGGGGTGACCGTCACCACCGACGCCGGGGCCTTCCACGGTGACCAGGTGATCGTCTCCGTCCCGCCCCACCTCGCAGCCGAGATCGAGTGGAGCCCGACGGTGCCCGCCCACCAGGACGCGCTGTTCCGCAGGATGACGTTCGGCACGCTCATGAAATGCGAGGCCGTCTACGAGCGCCCGTTCTGGCGGGAGGACGGGCTCTCGGGGCAGGGCGTCTTCCGTGGGGACGGTCACCCGGTGTGCTCGATGTTCGACAACACCCCGCCGAGCGGATCGCCCGGGATCCTCATGGGATTCGTGGGGGGCGCGGGGTGGCGGAGGTG
>NZ_JADDKI010000111.1:0-6003 GCF_015356725.1 Dietzia sp. SYD-A1 | reverse complement strand
GTTCCGGGGCGGGCGCGGGGGACGGCACCGAGGTCGGCGTGATCCTGCTCAGGTCGCGCCTGATCGCGTCGCGACGCTTCATCAGCTCGACGCGTTCCGAGGCATCCGAGACCTCGTCCAGTCGGCCGGACACCTCGTCGAGGAGACGCTCGGCCCGCTCACGATCCCCTTCGCGAGCCGCCAGATCCGCGGCGGCCAGGTGCTCGGTCAGGTCGCTGACCAGCTCCACCTCGCCGGCACGGTCGGCGAAGATCGTCTTGGACACGCCCCAGAGGGGATCCCCCGGCATGGCACTGTGCGCGGCGACGGACAGGCCACCGACGATCACGGCCGCCACCGCCGCCGCCCCGGTCACCGCCTGCCACAACGCGGGCCGTTGCCCGTGGTGGTGTTCATGGGATCTGGCCCAGCCACGGCGGGGCCAGAGACGGGAGACGTTGGGCGCGAGTGCGACCCCGATCTCCTCATCGCTCGGCAACTCGGGCAGGGGTGCGGAGTCGATCTCCCCCCGCCAGTCGGCGAGCAGCGTCGCGAGGGCATCGCCGTCGGTGGGACGGTCGCCCGCCCCGAGGGTGTCGAGGAGCAGGTCGTCGCGCTCCACCGCCTCTGTGTCCGGACCGTGCCCGTCGAGCGAGGCGGCGTCGTCCCGGGTGCCGGGGTCGACATCGTCGTCGTTCATCGCCATCGCTCCTCTCCGTCCTGCTCGATCCTCGCCCGGAGCTGCTTCATCGCCCGGTGTTGGGCCACGCGTACGGCTCCGGCCGTACTGTCCACGATCTCCGCGGTCTCCTCCGCCGAGAGTCCTACCACCACCCGCAGCCGGATGATCTCCCGCTGCTTCTCCGGCAGGGTGTCCAGGAGTCGACTCATCGCCCTGGTCACCTCGCCGTCGAGGATGTGATCCTCCGGCCCCGTCTCCGTCGAGAGCACCTCCGGCAGGTACTCCACGGGGTCCGACTTGTTCCGTGCGGCGCCCCGGTGCGCGTCCGCGACCTTGTGTGCCGCGATCCCGTACACGAATGCCATGAAGGGACGTCCCTGATCCCGGTACCCGGGCAATGCCGAGAGCACCGCGATCAGCACCTCCTGTGCGACATCGTCAGCAGAAAGGTTGACCCTCTCCGCACCCCCGACGCGAGAGCGGCAGTACCGCACCACCCCGGGACGAACGAGTTCGAGCACCCGGGTGGCCGCGGTGCGGTCTCCTCTGACCGCGGCGGCGACGGCGAGCTCCAACTCGTCTGCTGTACCTGTCATCGAATTAGGGGGGCCTCTCGTTACACGGGTGTGCTACGGGCCACGGCCTTTCTGTCGGGGTGCACGCCGGGCTCGCGGGGTCGGGTCCGGACCGTGGCGGCCGGCGGGGCGTGGGCACAGGATACTTCCACGGCACCTGTGCGGCAGGTCATCCGGTGAGGGCCCAGCGTAACCCCTCGGAGCCGAGCGGGACGACACCCCGGTCGTTCCACGACGACCGGGCCCCGGTCCCGCTGATGCGGGAGCCGGGGCCCGGTGTGGGAGAGGTCAGTGGGAGTGACCGGCGTGCGAGTGCCCGCCGGGCGCCTCCTCCTCGGGCTTGTCCACGATCGCGGTCTCGGTGGTCAGGACCATCCGCGCGACGGAGCAGGCGTTGACGACGGCGGAGTGGGTCACCTTCACCGGGTCGATGACGCCCGCCGAGACCAGGTCACCGTACTCGCCGGTGGCGGCGTTGAAACCGTCCCGCGGCCCGAGGTCGGAAACCTTGCTGACCACGACGGAACCGTCCTCGCCGGCGTTGGCGGCGATCCAGAACAGCGGAGCCGACAGCGCCTTGCGGACCACGTTCACCCCGACGACCTCATCGGGGTCGGAGATGCCTGCCGAGAGACGGGTGAGCGCGGCGGCCGCCTGGACGAGCACGGAACCACCACCGGCGATCACACCCTCCTCGACGGCGGCCTTGGCCGAGTTGACCGCGTCCTCGACACGGAGCTTGCGCTCGGTGAGCTCCGTCTCGGTGGCCGCGCCGACCCGGATCACCGCGACGCCACCGGCGAGCTTGGCGATCCGCTCCTCGAGCTTCTCGCGGTCCCAGTCGGAGTCGGTGGCCTCGGCTTCGCGGCGCAGCTGCGCCACCCGGGCGTCGACGTCGGCCTGGTCGCCGTCACCGTCGACGATGATGGTCTCGTCCTTGGAGACGGTCACACGTCGGGCGTGGCCGAGGACCTCGAGCCCGCAGTCGGACAGCTTCATGCCCAGGTCCGGGCTGACGACCTGCCCCTTGGTGACGATCGCGAGGTCGTCCTGGAAGGCCTTGCGCCGGTCCCCGAAGTAGGGGGCCTTGATCGCGACGACCTTGATGGTCTTGCGGATCGAGTTGACGACAAGCGTCGACAGGGCCTCGCCGTCGACGTCCTCGGCCACCACGAGCAGCGGCTTGCCGGTCTCGGCGACCTTCTCCAGCAGCGGGAGCAGGTCCGGGAGGGAGCTGATCTTCTCGCGGTGCAGGAGGATCAGGACGTCCTCGTAGATGGCCTTCTGCTCGTCGGGATCGGTGACGAAGTAGGGGCTGAGGTAGCCCTTGTCGAAGGCGATGCCCTCGGTCACGGAGACCTCGGTGTGCAGGCCCTGGGACTCCTCGACCGACACGACGCCGTTGACGCCGACGGCGTCCATGGCCTCGGCGACCATGCGACCGACCTCGGGGTCACGCGAGGACACCGTGGCGACCTGCGCCACGCCCTCGGACCCCGACACCGGGGTGGCGGCGGACTTGAGGAACTCCACGACGGCGGCCGAGGCCTTCTCGATGCCCTTGCCCATGGCCATCGGGTTGGACCCGGCGGCCACGTTGCGCAGCCCCTCACGGATGAGCGCCTGGGCGAGCACGGTCGCGGTGGTCGTACCGTCGCCGGCGACGTCGTTGGTCTTGGTGGCGACACTCTTGACCAGCTGGGCGCCGAGGTTCGCGAACGGCTCGGAGAGCTCGATCTCGCGGGCGATGGAGACACCGTCGTTGGTGACGGTCGGACCACCGAACGCCTTGGCCAGCACGACGTGCCGGCCCTTGGGGCCGAGGGTGACCTTGACTGTGTCGGCGAGTTGGTCGACACCGGCGAGCATGCCCTTACGGGCCTCCTCGTCGAACGCTATCAACTTGGACATGGATGGGACTCCTGGAAGGAAGAGGGTGTTCGGGACGGACGGATCGTTCTGCGTGAGACCACGGCGAGACACCGGTGAGACACCTCCGCCCCGGCGGGCCGGACACTGGCCGGCGCCACCGGGGCGGGGGTTACGAGCTCACGTCAGTCGATGACCGCGAGAACGTCGCGCGAGGAGAGGATCAGGTACTCCTTGCCCTCGTACTTGATCTCGGTCCCGCCGTACTTGGAGTAGATGACCTTGTCACCCTCCTTGATGTCCATGGGGATGCGGTCGCCGTCCTCGTCGAAGCGGCCCTTGCCGACCGCGACGACGGTGCCCTCCTGGGGCTTCTCCTTGGCGGTGTCCGGGATGACGAGGCCGGACGCCGTGGTGGTCTCGGCAGCGGTGGCCTCGACGAGAATCTTGTCCTCAAGCGGCTTGATCGCCACGATGGATCCTCCGTGTGTAGATGGCTGGTGTGCTCAGGGGGGCGGGGCTCCGGGTGGCGTCGTCGCGGGTGACGCGGCCGGGTCCATGCCTATTGGCACTCTATATGTGCGAGTGCCAGCACTCAAGTGTCCCGGGTGCACGATCCGACCGAGTTCGCCGAGGGCGAACACCGTACGACACAACACACCAGGTTCCGGACACGGACGTGTGCGCGGCCCCCGCGTACGATCAGCGGGAGGTCCCGCCACCCCGCGAGGAGTCGACGCCCATGTCCCGTACCCCCTCCGGTGACGCGGGCGCGCCCGGTGGACGCGATCCGGGCAACCACGCACGCGATTCCGAGGCCGGCCCTGCCGAGGTCAACGGGACGGCACTCGCCGCGATCGTGGTGGCGGTGGGAAACGTGGTCTTCGGGTCCTTCCTCGGACTCTTCGTGCCCCTGCTGCCCCCGGTCTTCGCCCTGGTGTCGGTGGTACTCGGCCATCTCGCCCTGGCGAGGATCCGTCGGACCGGTCAGGCCGGGCGCGGTCTCGCCCTCACTGCCCTCGCGGTGGGATACCTGTGGCTGTTCGTGATCGCCCTGCTGATCTCCGGCATGATGATGCTCACCGGGTACGGCTTCGCGCTACTCGGCTTCTGACCCGCGCGACTCCCCGTTCCCTCCGGGCGCGGGACTCCTCACCCCACCTGCGTCACCCCGACCGTGAGCCCGGGATCCGCGGCGACGGTCAGGGAACTGGGCTCGGCGCCGGCGGCGAGGAGTGCTGACGCCACCGCGACGACCATCGCGCCGTTGTCCGTGCACAACCGCGGCCGGGGTACCCGCAGGCGGATGCCGGCCGCCGCGCACCTCTGCGCCGCCAGTTCGCGAAGCCGGGAGTTCGCCGCCACACCGCCGCCGACGAGCAGGGTCCCCACGCCCAGGTCGGTGCAGGCCCGCACCGCCTTCATGGTGAGCACGTCCGCCACCGCCTCCTGGAAGGACGCGGCGACGTCGGCCACCTCGAGCTGGGACCCGTCACGCTCGGCGGCCTCGATCCGACGCGCGACCGAGGTCTTGAGACCGGAGAAGGAGAAGTCGTGGCGGGCGTCCCGGGGTCCGGTCATGCCGCGCGGGAACGGTATGGCCGCGCCGTCCCCGGACGCCGCGAGACGATCGATCACCGGCCCGCCCGGGTATCCCAACCCCAGCAGCCTCGCGACCTTGTCGTAGGCCTCCCCCGCCGCGTCGTCCACCGTCGACCCGAGCTCGACCACCGGTTCGGTGAGGGACCGCACGTGCAGCAGTTGGGTGTGCCCACCGGAGACCAGCAGCGCCACGCACTCCTCGAGTGGTCCACCGTCGAACCCGGCCACGGCGACGTGTCCCACCAGGTGGTTGACCGCGTAGAACGGCGTGCCCCACGCGGCGGCGTAGGCCTTGGCCGCCGCGGATCCCACCAACAGGGCACCGGACAGTCCGGGGCCGATGGTCGCGGCAACGGCGTCGGGACGGTCCACCCCCGCCTCGGCGAGCGCCGCGCGCACGGTGGGCACGAGTGCCTCGAGGTGCGCGCGGGAGGCGATCTCGGGTACCACCCCACCGAACCGCGCGTGCTCGGACATCGACGAGGCCACCACGTCGGAGAGCAGTTCCGCGCGCCCGTCGTCGTGGATTCGCGCGATCGCCACACCCGTCTCGTCACACGAGCTCTCGATCCCCAGTACGGTCCTCACGGGTTGCCACCCCCTCGCTCGTCGGGTCCGCCGCGCGCCGGACGCACCATCAGGTACGCGTCGGCCATGCTCGGACGGTAATACCGGGGCCGCAGCCCCACCACCTCGAAGCCGTGGGCCTCGTAGAGCGTGCGGGCCGGGACGTTGTCGGTGCGCACGTCCAGGAGGACGGGAGCCGCCTCGGCATCCGCCACGTCGAGCAGCAGGCGCAGCAGGGTACGTCCGATCCCCCGGCCCCGATAGGCGGGATCGACGCCGATGGTGTGGACCTCGAACTCCCGGTCCCCCTCCCGCCCGAGCGCCGCCAGCACGGCGTAACCGACCACCACGTCCTCGGTACGGGCGGCGAGACAGGTGGTGTGCCCGGCACCGATCTCGGACAGGAACGCCGCGGCCGACCACGGTCCGTCACCGCGAAAGAGCACGCGCTCGAGGTCCGCGCATCGCATCGCGTCGCCCGCGACCAACTGGTCGTAGACGACGTCGTCCACGTCGGTCTTCTCCGGTACCCGGCCGCTCACCCCCGTGGCCCTCCGGGTTCGGTGCCCCGCAGGGCGGGCGACGGTTCCACCCGGCGGGGCGGTACGGCATCCGGACGGCGCAGGTAGAGAGGCTCGAGAGGGGCGGGGGCCACTCCGTTGAGGAGGTCCGCGGCGGCGGCCGTGACGAGCCCGGCCGGGTCCGGTGACACCAGCCGGTCCGGCGCGC
>NZ_JADDKI010000110.1:0-4141 GCF_015356725.1 Dietzia sp. SYD-A1 | reverse complement strand
GCCGGCCCCGGACGCGGGCGACGACGGGAGGTCCCCGGAGGAGCAGTTCCTCGGCGAGATCCGGACGGTCGGCGTGGTCGCCGACGACGAACCGGACTACCTCACCCGGGGGCGCGACGCCTGCGCGTCACTCGACGGCGACATGGGCTATGTCGACGTGGTCCGGCAGTACAACGACGCCCACCCCGACGCACCGGTGACCGAGGCGCCGGTGGTCGTGGCCGCCGCGGTCAGGGCGTTCTGCCCGCAGCACCTGCCGCAGGTCGGCCAGGGGGGTTAGGGGAGCTCAGCCGGATCGGGGCGCACCGGGTCGCACGGTGGGCTCTCACACCCCCTCCCGGTCCAGCGCCTCCGCGGTGAGCCGGCGGCCGAGTTCGATCATCTCCTCCGCCCGGTGGAAGTCGAACGCCGAGCACGCGTCGGACGGCACCTCCACGAGGACATCGGGACGGTTGCCCGCCATCCGGTAGCCGGTGAGAATGCTCTGCATGGCCTCGATCGACTGGGAGACCACGTCGAAGATCCGGAGTGTGCCCGGGAGGGACTCCAGGCCGCGCTCGTCGCTCTGGGCCTCGGCCCGGACCTCGCGTTCTCCCTCTTCCACAGCCTCCTCGACCTCGGGGGACGGTGTCGCCGACGCACCAGGAGTCGACCTCTCGGAGGCACGTGGCCGGGGCTCGGCCCCCGGCCCCGTCGAATCCATCCCGGTCGCCTCCTCCCCGATCGGGTCCTGGCCCGTGGGGTCCTGACCTGTCGAGTCCTGACCGAAGCGGGCCGCGACCAGCCTGACCAGGTCGGCGTCCCGCACGTCCGCCGCCGCCGTCCGGATGCGACCGGAGAGCCTGGCGGTGGTCGCCGTCACCGTGCCCCCCTTCTTGGAGATCTTCGGATCCGCCACGGCCGACGGTTCCTCGGGGTCCGAGCTCTCCTGGAAGGTGGAACCACGGATCCCCTCCCGGCGACCGGTCAGTGAGACCGCCAGAACCAGATCGCTGTCCACCGAGGCGAGCGGCTCGAGCGGGACCGGGTTGGTCACGCCGCCGTCGATCATCAGTCGCCCGCCCACGATCGCCGGCGTGACGATGCTCGGGATGGCGAACGACGCACGCACGGCGATGTCCACCGGGCCCCGGGTGAACCAGACCTCCCGCCTCGCCCGCAGGTCGGTGGCCACGGCGGTGTAGGGGATCGCGAGATCCTCGATCCGCACGTCGTCGAGCATCTCGCCGATCACGCCCATGATCTTGTTGGCGCGAATCGCCCCCCCGCCGGCGAAGGACACGTCCAGCAGCCGCAGGACGTCCCGCTGTGCCAGACCTCTCACCCATTCCTCGAAACGGTCCAGCTCGCCGGCCGCGAGCAACGACCCCACCACCGCGCCCATCGAGGCCCCGGACACTCCGACCACCTCGTGTCCGCGCGACTGGAGCTCGCGGATGGCCCCGATGTGCGCATATCCGCGCGCCCCGCCGGAACCCAGTGCCAACGCGACCCTCATGCGGTTCCCCTCCCTCGTCCTCACTCAAGTGTGCACCGAGGCCGCGCGCATCATCACGGCACCTCGGCGTCCGTGTCGTAGGGGCGATCTATCGTCGCACTCGTATCGAGCACCTGTTCGATACGGACGATCGCACACCAGACAACCAGGAGTTCCCGTGTCCCACACCGTCATCCCGTTCCGCCCCGTGGCCTCCATCGACCCCGACATGGCCGTCGTCGCCGCCAACATCGACCGGTACGGCATCCACGTGGTCCACGTGGGCCAGGGCTGCACCTGCGTGGACTGTCACTCCGCACCCCTCCCACCGGACCAGCGATTCGGATACACGATCGGGCTCACCGGTCGCGGACACCCCGAGCTCCTGGTCCGCGGCCTGGGCGCCCGTGAGACGGCCGCGCTGCTCACCCGGTGGGGCGGGTCCGTCCTGGACGGCGGGGTCCTCGACGCCGGCCACCTCCTGTGTGAGGGCCCCGACGGGCCGACGTGGGAACTCACGCCGGTTCGGCGCCCCTCCAGGACGCTGCGGTGGGCGGGCCGCTACTACCGCACCGCCGGCTCCGGCGGCCTCAGCGCCCTGGAACTTGTACCCGCCCGTCGGCGCTGCCCGTGCGAGGGGTGCTGCTGAGGTCACTGCCGAGGCCTCCGGCACGGCGGGGTCGTCGTAGGGTCTATCCATGCCCCGCCATCGGCTCCACCTGGACTCACGTTCGCCGTCGATCATCGTTCCGCTCACCGGACGGGATCTCGCGGAGCTCGAGGCGCAGGTCGATGCGCTGGTCGCCGCCGAAGACGGGTACCGGAGCGCGGCCGAGGCGGGGACACCCCGGAACGGAGCCTCGACGGACACGGACTCGGACACGGACTCGTGGGCGGGCCGGTCACCAGGTCGGTTGGTGGATGTCGTCGAATGGCGGGTCGACCTCTTCGAGCCCTTCACCGCCGGGGCCGGAGGTGACCCGGCCCCGGCGGTGGAGGCCCTCGAGCGACTCTCGACGCTGCTGCCGGGGGTGCCGATCCTGGCCACATTCCGCACCCGTGGCGAGGGCGGGGGCGCGGAGATCTCCCCGACGACCTACGTCGCGATGGTCGAGGCACTGTCCTCCACCGGTGCCGCGGCCGCCGTGGACGTGGAGTACCTGCACCCGCTCGCGGCGGACTCCATCGCCGCGGCCCACCACCACCGGGTCGCGGTGGTCGCGTCCACCCACGACTTCGCGGCGACCCCGCCGGCCGAGGAGATCGTGTCGCGGCTCGCCGCCATGGAGGACGCGGGGGCGGACGTGGCCAAGATCGCCGTGACGCCACGGTCCGCCGCCGACGTCGTGGCGCTGCTGTCCGCGACCGAGGAACGCCACCGTGCCGCCCGCATCCCGCTGATCACCATGTCGATGGGTGGCCTCGGGGCGGTCACCCGACTCGGTGGCGGACCGTTCGGCTCGTCGGCCACCTTCGCCACGGTGGGCGCGGCCTCCGCACCCGGACAACTCCCCGCCGTGGGGGTCCGCCGCGTTCTGGAGCTGCTCAGCGGCGGGTCCGCACCTCAGGAGTGATCCCGCCCCCACCCCGGTGACTGCGCCGCGCGAGGTTCACCAGGTCACCCGCCGGACCGGACAGCTGGCGCGGCGGCCGCCACACCGCACGCAACTCACGATGCAGATCCAGGCCGTCGATCTCGATGACCTTCAGGGCGCCGGAGGCCACCTGGTCCGCCACGGCGAGCGTGCTCATCCCCGCCGGCCCGACACCGTCCAGGACGCTGGTGCGAATGGCGGCGGCGCTGGCGAGTTCGAGTAGGGGCGCGGGGCGCTCGTACTCCTGCAGGGCCCGGTCCAGGGTCGTCCGCGTTCCGGAGCCCGGCTCCCGCACCACCAACCGGGTGGCCGCGAGCTCGGCGATGGTCACCGGGGTCCGGCGCCGTGCCCACGGATGTGACGGCGGGACCACCACGACCAGCCGATCGCGGGCGACGGTGCCGGAGTGCAGGCCGGGGGGCACCGTCGGGGATTCGATGAACCCGACATCACAGGCGCCGTCCAGCACCAGCTCGGCGACCCTCACCGAGTTGTGGACCTGCAGGTGGATGTTCACCTCCGGTCGCGCACCGCTCAGTGCCCCCAGCCAGCGGGGCATCAGGTGTTCTGCCACGGTCATGCTCGCGCCCACGGTCAGGGTGGCGGACCGTTCGGACTGCAGGCTCTGCGCCACCTCCAGCAACCTGCTCGTCTCGCCGAGGACCCGTCGCGCCCAGTGGGCCAGCACCGTCCCGTGAGGGGTCAGCGTGGCACCCCGCGGATGCCGCCGCAGCAACGGCATCCCGAACTGACGCTCGAGTTCCTTGACCGCCCTGCTCGCGTTGGGCTGTGCCATCCCGACCTTTCTGGCCGCCGCGCTCAGACTGCCCTTCTCGTCGACGCCGACCAGAAGCTCGAGCACGAGCAGGTCGGGCCACCTTTTGGTCATGCGATGAGCATATGGCAACCGTTCCGGTCATGTGTTTCTGATATGCATCGATGCCGTACTGCCGGCTTCCGCGCGAGGTGCCGGGCAACCACCCTGGAGCCATGGACACCCCCCTGGCCACCCGGCCGCGCCGCCACACACCCCCGGCGGGGTCGTCTGCGGAGACGGCGCCGCCGGGGG
>NZ_JADDKI010000010.1:0-15607 GCF_015356725.1 Dietzia sp. SYD-A1 | reverse complement strand
TGCCCGCCCCATCCCGACCGTACGACCCCACAGGAGGTCCCCCATGCTCACCGTCACGCAGGTCATGGTCCCCGAGGTGATCACCATCTCCCCGTTCGCCACCCTGCGCGAGGCGCTGTCGACGATGCGCGCGAATCGGGTCAAGAGCCTCGTGGTGGAACGCCAGCACCCCCACGACGCCTACGGCCTGCTCAGCTACAACGAGTTGCTGCGCGCCATCATCGTCGAGGAGGGCGACGTCGACCTGCTCAACGTGTACGACGCCGCCGTCAAGCCCGCCATCTCCGTGGGTGAGGACCTGTCGGTGAACCAGGCCGCCGCCATGATGAGCCGGTACCACCTCAACCGCCTGGTCGTGGTCCGCGGCAACGAGCTCATCGGACTGCTCACGATGAACGACATCCTCGCGCGCCTGATCGACGACGTCACCTAGAGCCGCGAGCAGCCCGGGGAACGGATCCTGCAGCTTCACTCGAATCACGTCACCACAGTTCAGCGGCTGGAGCGGGTCACAACTGACGACGAGAGGGGTGCTCGAGCACCACGAACAGCCCCTCTATAACCGGCAAAGCAGAAGACTATCGCTGAAATCGAGCAAATGGCGCGCTTGTGGCACCAGTATAGAAACGTCCTCGAAATTGCCCGCGTGATGACGGCAAACTAGTCCACATTACGTGGCTACCTCAGCGGGCCGGGATCGAGACCGCACCCAGGAGCCTCACCGCCGTGCTCCAACTGGCCTGCTCAAGCGACGCGGTAGCAGCGACCGTTAGCAGCGACCGTTAGCAGCGAAGAATCATACTAAGCGATGAGTCGAGAGACACACGCCCAATATCGAGATGGCGAAGCTGAAAGTTCGGGGAAGACGGTGCACGTCATACGCATTCCGGAGGGCGGCGAGACCGTGCCAATGCCGCCTGACGTCACCCAAGATGCCGCGGCGAATATTGCAAACAATGCCGGGGGTCGCATCAAGCGCGAATTGTGAAATCTTGTCAACTATGCAGAAGTCGACGAGTTTGTAATAGTCAACCTCAATTCGCGACCTCTCACAGAAGAACAATGGAAAGAAATGGAGAAGCAACCGCTGACACCTGAGTCTACGCCAAAGGCACAGAAGCCCTGGCGAGTGAAGTATTCCCAGCTGGCAATCAAGAAAATTATTCGGGAAGGAACGAGACCGTCGTCTTCCACTTCGGACAATAACTATGCTAACGTTCCGATTACTCGGAATGCCCGATCACGAGAAGAAGCATGGTCTTCGCTCAGAGTCATTTACATTAAGGCAGTGCGGCCCCAGAATTCCGTAAAAAATTTCGTGCGGGGTCATGTTGTGGGCCGGCGGCGACAATGGAGCAATCGAGACACTTTCGATGGTTACCGTTGCCAGAAGAACTTTCGGTTGAAGATGTTCACGTAAAACGGTCCACTCCGCGCCACTACCCGAGTACCGACGACCACGAATGCTTCGATAACATGGGTTCCCGTGTACTGGGTTGATTCCCAGTTTTCAGTCTGGTCAGCGGACAGTTTCCCGGTGCGGTCACGCGCCTTAGCTTTGAAGAAATCACCTCGTAGACCTGAGTAATCGCGGGCATGTTTTCCGGTGTTCGTTACCTGCCACCAGACACTGTATTCAGTAGGCGCGTTTACGGTTGCCTGGAAGTTAATCCACTTGCCAGGAAACAGGAGCCGACTGTCTGAGACATACGGCGTTCGTCGACCACGCTTTTTCATCTGCTCCCAGGCTCGAACTGTCACCGAGTAACGCGGGTCGTAAGCAATAGTCCAGTTTCTCGCTTCCGGTGTCAGTGCATGGGAGGTGTCG
Source organism: Dietzia sp. SYD-A1 (assembly GCF_015356725.1). Lineage (NCBI taxonomy): Bacteria > Bacillati > Actinomycetota > Actinomycetes > Mycobacteriales > Dietziaceae > Dietzia > Dietzia sp. SYD-A1. The sequence goes on along the minus strand of NZ_JADDKI010000010.1, from coordinate 13,779 downwards.
GCGAGATCGACCGCATAGATTCCCTTGGCGTGCTTTTTCTCGACTGCCGGGAACGCATCACCGAAAAGATCACGCCAGTGCTGAGAGACTTCGACATCGTCTTCTGCGTTAGCGGCGGCTTGGGCCAATTCAGTTGCCTCGCGTAGTTCTACCTGAAAGCTCTCGAACGCCGACTCCGGCCATTTGGCGGCAAGGTTTTCGGTATCAAGTACTGGGTTTCGCACTTCCGGAGGAGACGTCAGTCCCGAGAGCGCATCGTTCATGTTCTCTAGCGTGCGTACGACCCGATCGGCAGTACTTGCACTCGACGTCGGCATGTACTGCGATACAAGTACCTGTAGCACAATAGACTTCACGGCATCACGGACCTCCTGGTGCTCATCCCGCCAACGCTTAAGCATCTGGACGGTCTGCCGAAAAAGTGGCCCTTGGGTCTGGCACCAACTGGTGTACTCGTTCGGAGCGGTGGGATGCCATCCCGAGGACTTGCGCGGAGCATCAAGCGGCGCATCAATATCGCTGCTGAGGCGCACAGGGACGACATCGACATGGAACCCGCCGATCTCGTCGTCGGCGTACTGAATCCGCACACAAGGTTGTTTCGAGGTCATCTTGCCGCTATACCGACCATGCCCGTCGAGGACTGTGTATAAATTATCGATCGCATCCCTAGAGGTTTGCGTACCCGAAGCGCAAACACAGATGATATCGACGTCATACTCACCACCGTCGATCGGCCTCACGGCCGTTCCGTTAGCGTACGAACCTTGCAGGAAGACATCGTCTGAGGTGAGTTCGTACTTCTCCATTAGATAGTCCTGGAGGGTCGTCCAAGCACTTTCAATACGGTCTACTTGTTTCTGGCCTAAGGTAATCTTGCTGAGGAACGCGTCGAAGTGGATGTCCATGCTCATGACTCATCCTCCCAGTTGCGCTTAACAACCAGCATCCACCGCCAAGGCTGCATCGACAAATGGCCGCGCACATCCTTCAGGAATTCTTGGGAAACTTCCGGAGAAGCTGGCGGATGTTGGTCCGCAGGATCAGCGTTACCGGTCTTGCCTTCTTTCTCCCAAGCTTCTCGAATCAAATCTAGTGTTGCCGACTTCGACGCTCTGACAAGCTTCCGATAGCTGCGAGCCATGTACTTAGACTCGCTCCCGATCCATCCCTCGTAAAAGTCGAGGCGTTCTTCGAGATCGTGGAATCGGTCAGTGATCAGACGATCCGACTCAGGCATATTATCGCGGCGTCGCACCCGATACAGCATCTCCCGCCACTCGAGCGCCGTTCGGTACGCCTCACCATACATCGTTCGTTTGCGATCTAGGTTCGTAAACACTCGAGCAATCCAAGCTGACACAAGGGCGACTACAAGAGCGGAGACTGCAGCCGTCACAGCAACGATAATCTTCACGTGTGCGTCACTCATTCACAAGTGCTCCTTCAGCCATTAACTTCCCTTATCCGTAAATCCGTTCCAGGCAGCGGCATCGCTCGTGAAATTTATGATCAATATCTCATCATCAGAGTCAATCAGATGCTTGGGTAAATCGCGAATCTCTTTCGCCGCCAATTCGGTTATGCTCAGGCAAAAACTGTCGAGGTACTGCCAAGTATTTTATACTCTTTAGTCTTCGCCAAGAGTTTTTTTGTAGTCCTTCTCAGGCGAATGTGAATTTTATGCCAGAAGCAATGTGTGAATCAGAGCTCCTTTCGATGAAGTTTGCCAAGGTCAACACTGCGCTCTATTGCCCATACCCAATAAGTTCAAAGTCAGTCTCGGCAACCACTGCATCATCGCCGTTCGGCGGTGAGACCTCGACTCTCACGTTGTAAGTCCCTAGTGCGGACGCCTCGGTCAGGTTTGAGACACTTCCAGAACACTCACTACTACGCATGCGCTCGTCTATGCCGCCAGGTCCACTGATATCTACTATCACGCCGCAGTCGTAGCCACGAAGATCGCCATCCTCGCCCTTCGACTCCCAGTTCACTGAGGGCAATGCTGTGCTTCCCGAATGCCGATTGACTTGAAACATCCTTTGGCCGACGGCATTACCGTGAGGACCAAAATCAACAACAACGGAACGGATTGCCGTAGGATCAAAAGCTTCCGCAGTTGTCGACGGCGCCGTCTCCGTTGCTGTTGTAGTCTTAGTTACGGTCTGAGTGACCGTCTCCGGTGCACTGGCCTGTTCCTCCACCGCCCCGCAACCACCGAGGACGACCAGACCAACAAGGCCCAGAGACAAACGCTTCATGTGCCACTCCCGACTCGAACGGACTTCTCTGTAAGAATTCTCCCACAGATCGCTGACCAATTGGGGTGCACGACTCCGGCCGCAGCGCCTCTTATGCGATCGCAGGTCAGGCCGCCAACTCGAAGAGCGCATCGTTTTCGCAGCCAGCCACGCAAGTGGCCTCGGAGGACTCTCTTTCCTTACACTGGTAGCTTGCTCAACCCACTGTGCAATAGTGGACTTCGAGTTGCGCCACCCGGCACCGACCTACCAATGAAGCCACTGGGGATCAGCACCGAGCTTGTGCGCAATCGCTAGGGTCGACCAGTGGCAGCCTGCAACTGCTTCAACGGTTGCAGCGTCTCGCTCCACTGGGTGAGACTCGTCATCCGCGCGTAGTACTTCTGGGGATCATTGATCTTCGCCCCTTTGCATTCCTTGCCGTGGCAGAGCTCGACGGCCTTCAGGAGCACGCGGTCTCCGTGTAGCCGCCGACGTTTGCGATGGCGGTTTCCACGAACACGACCCGCAGGAACGGCAACACCGGGATCTCGTCAGCCCACGCCCTATATCCATGTCTGTACCGCGCCAAGTAATCTGCAATCTGCTTGCGACGCTCCGTGGCCATATTAGCCTCGACCCATATGCGCCGTCGCGTCTACGCTTCTCTTACGTCCGCGAGTATGTACAAGTCAGGCGTTAGCAGGTCCCCGCCCGACACCTGGTGGCAGTCAGGCTCAGTCCCCAGCAAATTGGTGCAGATGTGGCCGGCACCGTCCCCTTCGACTGTAGCCACGTACGCATCGGCGATAACAATGACGTGCATGTCGATCGGGCGCAGCGGAGCGTACCGGCCTTGGCGACGAAGGAACGCCCAAACGTGATGACGCCGCGTAGCTAGTCCGATGTGTCTAAATCGGACTCACCGGGCGGGTCCTCCTCGAACTCGGCATCAACAATCTCCTCGTTCGATTCAGCACTCAGCTCTGGAGGGTTGTCCGTGATGACCTCAATTTGCGCTGAGACCTCGTTCAACCCTTCGAGGATTCCAGCAGTATGGTCGATCCCCGCGTGGACTAGGCCAAGCATGTAAACGATGTATGCCATCGCAGCGCCGACCTTCCGGGCCTTCACTGGGACCAGTTGCAACACCTCGACGCCTAGCCCAATCAAGTTCCGCGATTCGCGAACAACCGGCTCAGAACCGAACAGACTAACGTTGGCCAGCAGCCACTCGATATGGGCCACCTGGGACCTAACCTGCTCCGAGATTCCAGGCGGAAGACCTGCCTCGTCGAGCAGATCCTTCCACTCCTTGAGTCCTCGAACGAGCGCGTCCTGAGCTTCATCGGTAAAGTCATCGGCGCTGGTGATGCTCAAGACCTGCATCACTCCACCCAGCTGATCCAAGTTCGACTGACTGATCACTTTGGCTGGAGGGTTCTGTGGCGAGTCCCAGTTCCCACGAGGCACCACACCTGCATGCCAAGCCGGGGCATATCTCAGGTAGATGTCTCGCTGAGTGCCCTCAGGCATCGCGTTGACGAAGCTATGGACACGACGAAAAAGGTTGACCACCTCCGCATGACGCTGCGCGAACTCACTAGTTCCCACTTTGCAGTCGAGCACGTCCGCCCAGGCTTCTCCGATCTGCTGTCGTTTCGAGGACCGAACGTCGTTCAGAATTTCATATAGAGCACTCGCTGCGTTGTCGTCAGTCACAGTCGACAACTTTAGCGGTCGCTTCCGACACCCGACTTCCACAATGCAGGCCCCAGACCCGCCACCTCAAACACTGACAGGCGGTTCAGTACATTGTGTCCCCATTGTGGTCATCGCCGCATGGCTGCGACACGTCGACGCGAGCTTCACGCTCCGGACCTACGCCCATAGCCAGAACGACGCCCTCAAGCTGGCTGCTGCGAGCCTCAAGTGACGCAGAGTTACCGCGAGTTGTGTCAACTTGTGTCACTTCTCGAGCGCCGAACCCCTCTGAGGAAGTCCTCGAAGGGGTCTCAACTACTCAATTTCACCCCTGTTAACAGACTGCACAAAAAACTTGGTGCGCCCGGGGAGACTTGAACTCCCACGTCCGTAGACACTGGAACCTAAATCCAGCGCGTCTGCCAATTCCGCCACGGGCGCCTGCCCGGGGGTACCGGGCGAGGTGAGCTTACCGCGCCGTCGGCGGTATCGTTGAGGGGTGTCCGACAGCCTGAGCACCCGCCCGGTCGGAGGCGACGCCGCCTCCGGTCCACCGGTCTCCGCCAAGGTCAGGCACCGCCCCTCGTGGATCGCCTTCGTCGTCCTCGGTGCGATCTTCTGCCTGGGGATGGGCCTCTGGCAGCTGGACCGCTACCAGGAGGCCACGGGCACGGTCCAGAACCTCGGCTACACCTTCATGTGGCCGTTCCTGGCAGGCTTCCTCGTATACGCCTACCTGAAGTATGTGCGGCTGGAGGCGGACGAAGCCGACACGGCCGGTGCCGGTGCCGCCGAGGATGCGGGCGGTGAGGGTGACGACGACGAGGTCGGCGCTCCCCCCAGCGGTACGCCCCCTCGCCGGGGTGCGCGTCGGCGGGAACGGGCCGTCACCGAGATCCCCGCCGACCTCCTCCCCACCCGACGCCCCGTCGCTGAGGTACCGACCCGCGACGAGGGGCTGGAGGCCTACAACTCATACCTCGCCGAACTGGCCCGCCGGGACGCGGCCGCCGGCGACCGTCACCAGGAGAGAACCGACTCATGACCGTTGACGCCACCCCGGAGACCGACCACCGGAAGCCGGACCCCGGGGGCAAGATCCGTGGCGCGCTCGCCCGGTACCGCGCACTGGCGTGGATCACCGGTGTGTGGCTGCTGGTCCTCACGGTGGAGATGATCTACAAGTATTTGATCATCGAGAACTCCTCCGACGCCCCCGACTGGTTCACCTACATCGGACAGGCACACGGCGTCTTCTACATCTTCTACCTGTTCATGACGCTCGACCTGGCCATCAAGGCCCGCTGGCCGGCCTCCCGCACCCTGCTGACCGCCCTGGCCGGGACGGTCCCGTTCCTGTCGTTCTGGTTCGAGCACATACGAACCCGGGACGTCAGGGCCGAATACGCGGTCTGAACCGGGTCAGCTCCGCATCCCGCGCTCGGCGAGCTCCCGCAACGCCGGCACGAGCGCCCGCAGGGCCCGACCGCGGTGGGAGTCGGCGTCCTTCTCCTCCGCTGTGAGTTCGGCGGCGGAGCGGTCCGAGCCCTCGGGCAGGAACAGCGGATCGTAACCGAATCCACGCTCGCCCCGGGGCTCCCGCAGAACCTGTCCGGCCCAGCGCCCCTCCACGACCCGCGTCATGAGGGTGGCCGTCGACGGCGCCGAATCCCGTGCCGAGTACACCAGCGCGCAGCTGGAGAAGAAGGCCGCGCCACGACGCTCGTCGGGCACGTCCGAGAGCTGTGCGAGCAGGAGCGCGTTGTTGGCCGCGTCGTCGCCGTGACGGCCCGCCCAGCGAGCGGAGAGCACGCCCGGCATCCCGTTCAGCGCGTCCACGGCCAGCCCGGAGTCGTCGGCCAGGCACGCCAGGCCCGTCGCCATCCACCCGGACCTCGCCTTGATCAGAGCGTTGTCCTTGAACGTCGCGCCGTCCTCCGGCTCCTCGGGGAAGTCGGGGACCTCGTCCAGGCCGATCGGCTCGATGCCGGCGATCCCCTCGGCCTCCAGGACCCGGCGCAGCTCGGCGAGCTTCTTGGCGTTCCGGCTGGCGACCAGCAGCCGGACGGTCACCGCTGCCGCCCCGCGCTCCGGGCGGCCGAGGGCACCGGCAGCTCTCCGGGATACGGCTCCGCGAGGGCCTGCCGCTGCAGTTCGAACAGCCGCTCGCAACCGGCCTGGGCCGAGTCCAGCATGGCGTTGAGGGTGTCCCGTCCGAACGCGGCGCCCTCGGCGGTGCCCTGAACCTCCACCAGCTCCCCGGCGTCGGTGCAGACGACGTTCATGTCCACCCCGGCGCGCGAGTCCTCCTCGTAGGGCAGGTCGCACAGGACCCGGCCGTCCACCACGCCGACGCTCACGGCCGCCACAGCACACGTCAGGGGGTTCCCGGTGACGGCGCCCTTGGCCGCCAGCCAGGTCACCGCGTCCGCGAGCGCGACGTAGGCCCCGGTGATCGCGGCGGTGCGGGTGCCGCCGTCCGCCTGGAGCACGTCGCAGTCCAACGCGATGGTGTTCTCCCCCAGTGCTGACAGGTCGATGCAGGCGCGCAGGGACCGGCCGACCAGGCGGCTGATCTCGTGCGTGCGTCCACCCACCTTGCCGCGGACCGACTCGCGCCCCGAGCGCTCGTGGGTCGCGGCCGGCAGCATCGCGTATTCCGCGGTCAACCATCCCAGGCCCGACCCCTTGCGCCAGCGCGGCACGCCCTCGGTCACGCTCGCCGTGCACATGACCCGGGTCTGACCGAAGGTCACGAGAACCGATCCGGCCGGGTGCGAGGTGAATCCCCGCGTGAGGGTCACGTCGCGGAGGTCGCCGTCCGCGCGTCCGTCTGTTCTGCCGTCAGTAGATGAGGTCACGCCCGCCGATCCTAGCGGCCACCGCCGTCCGTCGACCGGGTAGCTCTCCTGCGAGGACCCGAATGGCTAGACCTCGAGTCGCAGATCCGGTTCCGCCAGCATGACCTCGCCGTCGAACTCCGCGGCTGCCTCGGCGCGCACGGCCTCGCTGTCCGTCCACGGCGGGATGTGGGTGAGCACCAGACGCCCCACCCCGGCGAGACGGGCGGTGCGACCCGCCTCGGCACCGGACATGTGGATGCCCGGTGGACGACCCTCCTCGTCTGTCCAGGAGGCCTCGCAGAGGAACACATCCGCCCCCGCCGCAAGCTCGATCAACGCCTCGCAGTAGGCGGTGTCGCCGCTGTAGGCCAGGACGCGACCGGACGCCGAGGTCAGCCTCAGCCCGTAGGACTCCGGCGGGTGATCTACCCGGTCGGCTCGCACACGCAGGGCCACCTCGTCGTCCTCGCGCCTCAACTCCATGTCCGGGGTGACCTCCCACGATCCCACCTCGAACGTGTCCGAGAGATCGTCCACGGCGCCCGGCTCCTCCGATGAGGCGACCCCGATCCGGTAGGCGGTCCCGGACGGGCCGATGAGCGGCATGCGGACCGCGTGCTCCGCCTCGAGGCCGAAACGCCGCAGCACCATCAGGCCCGGGACGTCCAGGCAGTGGTCAGCGTGGAGATGGGACAGCAGAACGGTGGCGGTCTCCGGCGAGATGTACCGCTGCAGAGCCCCCAACACCCCGGGCCCCATGTCGATCACGACGGGCCCGATTCCTTCGACCTCGACCAGATACCCGGACGCCGGCGAGGTGGGTCCGCCGATACTCCCCGAGCAACCCAGGACAGTCAGAAGCATGGGCACCATCGTGCCACGGTCGGCCCGCCGCCGCCCGGGGTGTGCTCCCGAGGGCGGTCCCGCGTCCGTCGGTGGGGAGGATTCACACCGCGGCCGCGCGGCCGACGGCCACCAGGTCGGGGCCGAGAAACCGGGACGCCACCCGACGGAAACCGTCCGGGTCACCGGTCACGAGGAACTCCCGCAGGGCCGGGGTCTGCGCGTCGTGGGGTCGCAGGAGGTCCTGGGAGGTGAGGACGCGCACCACGTCCTTGGCGGTCTCCTCGGCGCTGGAGACCAACGTGACGTGATCGCCCACCGCGAGCTGGACCACCCCGGACAGCAGCGGGTAATGGGTGCACCCCAGGACCAGGGTGTCCACGTCGGCATCCCTGATCGGGGCGAGGTACGCCTCCGCCAGGCCCAGCACCTGCCGACCACTGGTGATGCCCCGCTCGACGAACTCGACGAATTTCGGGCACGCCACCGAGGTCAGCTCGACGCCGGTCGCGGCGGCCACCGCGTCGTCGTAGGCCAGGGAGGCGACCGTGGCGCGCGTGGCGATCACCCCGATGCGACCCGACCGCGTGGTGGCCACCGCCCGCCTGGCCGCCGGCTGGATCACCTCGACCACCGGAACCGGGTAGCGCTCACGGGCGTCCCGCAGCATCGCCGCCGATGCGGTGTTGCACGCGATCACCAGTGCCTTGACCCCCCGGCCGACGAGGGAGTCCGCGACCGCCAGGGCGTGCTCGCGGACCCGCGCCAGCGGCAGCGGTCCGTATGGCCCGTTGGCGGTGTCCCCGACGTAGATCAGCGATTCGTCGGGGAGTTGGTCCATGATCGCCCGGGCCACGGTGAGTCCGCCCGCGCCGGAGTCGAAGACCCCGATCGGGGCCAGCGGGTCCGGGGACGTCACCTGCGCGGACCGGAGTTCCACCCCGGCTGTCCGGCGGTGACGGCCTGTGGCCTGCGGTCACGCTTGAGCCCGTACGCCGAGAGCACGCCGCCGATGGCTCCGCCGAGGTGCCCCTGCCAGGACACGCCGTCCAGCATCGGGGACAGACCGGCGAGCGCCTCGAGCCCGTAATAGAAGCCGATGACGAGCCCGACCAGCAGATGCAGGATCCGTCGGGAGAACAGTCCCCGGACGATCACGTAGAAGATGTAGCCGAACACGATCCCCGACGCCCCGATGTGGACGGTCCCTGCCCCGCCCAGGATCCACGACACCACACCCGAGGCCAGCCACGAGATGAGCGTGACGCTGATCAGGGGCCGGATCCCGGACATCGCGATGATCGAGCCCAGCACGAGCAGGGCGATCGAGTTGCCGATGAGGTGAGCCCAGTCCCCGTGGAGGAAGGGTTGGAAGATGATTCCGGGCAACCCGTCGGTGCTCAGGGGGCGGACACCGTAGTTGTCGAGGGTCTGGGGTGGCCCGATAGCGGCCCGGATGACCTGGTCGGCCGCCTCGACCACCCACATCAGCGCGACAAAGGCGAAGAGCAGGATCAGCGCCGGCCAGCGGCGCGGTCCCTGGGGGACGGGCCGGGCGGCCTGGACGCCCCCCGACCGGAACGTGCGTGGATCTGGATTCACCGTGCTCTCCTCACTTCCCCGTCAGAACCGAACACAGGGAGTCCTGCATGAAGGTCAACCAGTGGTAGACGTCCAGGTGCGCCGACCTCGGGTCGTCCTCCTCGACGTACTCGGGGATGTCCGTGGCCGGGACCCCGTCCACCGCCCCCGCCTCGAGCAGCAACGCGCCCAGGCCGAGCCGCACGTCGTTGAGACAGCCCATCCAGGCCTGCGCCTGCTCGGGGCTGAGCGAGACCGTCCCCCCGCGTGCCGGGAGCGACCTCAGGACCGTCGAGGCCGCCGCGAGCTTGGCGTCGATGATCTCCGGTTCGTGGAGCATGCGCATCCCCGAGTTGTGGGCGCGGGCCACCGCCGCGGCGTCCGCGTCGGAGGCGCTCCCCGGCTCGGGACGGTGGAAATCCGGCAGCAGGCGGGCGAGTGGGGCCTCGGCGGGGAGCTCGGAGTGTCCGCTGCGCATGCCGGTGATCTCGGCCAGCTCGTCCCGCGGTGCGGAGTCGCGCCGCTGCTCCAACATGTCGACGATGTTGGACACCAGGGCGTGGAGGATCTGCACCTCGTGGCTCTCCATGACCGCCTTGACCCGCGGGCCGGTGAGGGAGGTCTTGCGCTGCCAGGCCTTCACCGGTTCAGGCCTCCCGCTGCATCGTGGCCCACAGTCCGGCCTCCTGCAGCTTGCGCACGTCGTTCTCCACCTTGTCGCGACTGCCGGAGGAGACCACGGCGCGACCGTCGTTGTGGACCTTGAGCATGAGCTCGTGTGCCTTCTCCCGGCTGTAGCCGAAGACCCGCTGGAAGACGAAGGTCACGTAGCTCATGAGGTTGACCGGGTCGTCCCACACGACCGTGAGCCAGGGACTGTCCACCCCGGCGTCGAGCTCGGTCTCCGTGTCCTCCACGGGCGCGGCCGACGGCATCGCCATCACGGGGACGACGCTCCGGTCGTCCGCGGTCTGTGCGGTGACGGTGTGCATACGGCCAAGGATACGGATTACCGCCGGGTCGGCCACGCCGTAGAGTCGGCCGGGTGACCTCGACCGCGCCGACGCGCGCCCCTCACCCGCCGGACCGTCCGTCCACCGCGCTGCTGACGGACAAGTACGAGCTCACGATGATCAGCGCCGCGCTGGCCGACGGCACCGCCGACCGTCCCTGCGTGTTCGAGGTGTTCGCCCGGCGACTGCCGGCCGGTCGCCGGTACGGCGTCGTCGGCGGCACCGGACGGCTCCTGGAGCGACTCCGGGACTTCCGCTTCGGGGAACAGGAGCTCGCGACGGTGGCCGACTCGCTCGACGAGCGGACCCTCGGGTGGTTGCGGGACTTCCGTTTCACCGGACGGATGGACGGGTATCCCGAGGGGGAGCTCTTCTTCCCCGGATCCCCGGTGTTGACCGTCCGGGGCGGGTTCGCCGAGTGCGTGCTGCTGGAGACGCTGGTGCTGTCCGTGCTCAACCACGACAGCGCGATCGCCTCCGCCGCCGCGCGGATGACCTCCGCGGCGGACGGGCGCCCGATCATCGAGATGGGCTCACGCCGCACGCACGAGGAGGCCGCGGTGGCCGCGGCCCGCGCCTCCTACCTCACGGGGTTCGCCTCCACCTCGAACGTCGAGGCCACCCGACGGCACGGGGTCCCCTCCGCCGGCACGTCGGCCCACGCGTTCACGCTGCTGCACACCGGTCCGGACGGCCCGGACGAAGCGTCCGCCTTCCGCTCTCAGGTCGCCACCCTCGGTGTGAGCACAACCCTGCTGGTGGACACGTACGACATCACCCGCGGCGTGGCCACGGCGATCGAGGTGGCCGGGCCCGGGCTGGGCGGGGTCCGCATCGACTCGGGCGATCTCGGGATGCTGGCCCGGCAGGTGCGTGTGCAACTGGACTCCCTGGGCGCCCACGGGACCCGCATCGTGGTCTCCGGGGACCTGGACGAGTACGCGATCGCGGCGCTGCGGGCCGAGCCCGTCGACGCCTACGGGGTGGGCACCCGGTTGGTGACCGGCTCGGGCGCCCCCACCGCGGGGATGGTCTACAAGCTCGTCGAGGTGGACGGCATCCCCGTGGCCAAGCGCTCGACCCACAAGGAGTCCCTGCCGGGCGCCAAGCGGGCCGTCCGACTCCACCGACGATCCGGCACCGCGGTCGAGGAGGTGCTCCTGCCGTGGGCGGGGTCCGTGACCGCTGAACCGGGACTGGAGCAGAGGGATCTGATTGTCCCCCTGATGCGCGAGGGCGCCCCCGTCCCCGACCTGCCGTCCCTGGAGGAGTCGCGGACGTTCCACCAGGCAGCGATGGTGACGCTGCCGTGGGAGGGCCTGGCGTTGAGCGAGGGCGAGCCGGCGGTCCCCGTGCGTGTGGTGCCGCCGGGTCCGTGACGCTGATCCACCGGTGCCCGGCCCCGTGTCCGGCGTCGCACCGGGCCGCTAGGGTGACCGGGTGACCGACTCGCTTCCCCCTGTCTCCGAGCTGCTCGCCACCGCGGTCGAGAGCCTGGGCGGCAGCGAGCGGCCGGGACAGGTCCGCATGGCCGAGGCGGTGGGCAACGCCCTGGCCACCGGCGAACATCTGGCCGTCCAGGCCGGTACGGGTACCGGCAAGTCGCTGGCCTATCTCGTGCCGTCGCTGCGACACGCCGTGTCCACCGGGGGCACGGTGGTGGTGTCCACCGCCACGATCGCCCTTCAGAACCAACTGGTGGACCGGGACCTCCCCCGCCTTGCCGCCGCTCTCAGACCGGAACTCGGGGTCACGCCCTCACACGCGATCCTCAAGGGCCGCGGGAACTACCTGTGCCTCCACCGCGTCTCGTCCGGCCCGGTCGACGAGGCCGATCCCGACGAGGTGGTGTCCGAGGAGTTGTTCGACCTTCCCCTCGGGGGCGAGTCCACGGCCGCCCGCACCCCCCGCGCGTCCTCCCCGCGCGACGCGGGGCCCGGGTCGCGACTCGGCCAGGAGATCGCCCGACTGCACGACTGGGCGCAGGACACCGAGACCGGAGACCGCGACGACCTCCCCCGCGGAGTGTCTGACGCCGCGTGGCGACAGGTCTCGGTGACCAGCCGCGAGTGCCTGGGCCAACTGTGCCCCGAGTTCTCCGAGTGCTTTGCCGAACTGGCCCGCCAGGAGGCCGGACGAGCGGACGTGGTGGTGACCAACCACGCACTGCTCGCGATCGACGCCATGACCGACGTCTCCGTCCTGCCCGAGCACGACGCGGTCGTGATCGACGAGGCCCACGAACTCTCCGACCGCGTGACCGGGGTGACGACGGCAGAACTCACCGGTGCCGCCGTCATCCAGGCGGCGCGGCGAGCGGCCAAGCTCGTCGATCAGCAGTCCGCCGACCGCATGGTGGCGGCCGGCGAGGGACTGGCGAGTCTGCTCGACCTGTGCCCCGAGGGGCGGTGGGACCTCCTCCCCGAGGGCGCCGACCTCGCGCTGGCGGCGGTCCGGCACACGGCAGAGAACTGCCGGAGCGCGGTGCCCGGGCCCAAGCCCGGCGAGGTCGCGAACGATCCGCAGGGCGCCTCCGACCGGCAGAAGACCCTCGCGGCGCTGGACGAGGTCGCCGACGCGGCCGACCGCATGCTCTCCTCGTTCGAGCGCCCGGTGACCGAGCGCCTGGAGATCGTGTGGATGAGCGAGGAGGACCGCCGCGGCCGGATCCTGCGCGTGGCCCCGCTCTCCGTGGCCGGCCTGCTGCGGGCGCGGCTGTTCGCCGAGTCGACGGTGATCCTCACCTCCGCCACCCTCACCACCGGCGGGAAGTTCGACGGGTTGGCAGCCACCTGGGGCCTTCCGCCGGCCTCGTCCTCCAGACCTGACCCCGCGACGGCCGTCGCCCTGGAGCCCCCGTCCGACGACGACGCAGGCAGCCTCCGCTGGACCGGGCTGGACGCCGGGTCGCCCTTCGACTACCGACGCAACGGCATCCTCTACGTGGCCTCGCACCTGCCGGCGCCCGGGAGGGAGGGTGCCTCCCCCGAGGCGGAGGACGAGCTGGCGGACCTCGTCACCGCCGCCGGCGGACGCACCCTCGGGCTCTTCTCCTCGATGCGCGGCGCCAGGGCGGCGGCGGAGCTGCTGCGCGAACGTCTCGACACCCCGGTGCTGTGCCAGGGAGAGGACTCGACCGCCAACCTGGTGGCGCAGTTCGCGGCGGACGAGGAGACCACACTGGTGGGCACGCTCTCGCTGTGGCAGGGCGTCGACGTCCCCGGTCGGTCTCTGTCCCTGGTGGTGATCGACCGCATCCCGTTCCCCCGGCCGGACGACCCCCTGCTCTCGGCGCGCCAGCGCGCGGTCGGGGCCCGCGGCGGAAACGGTTTCCTCGCGGTCGCCGGCAACCACGCCGCACTGCTCCTCGCCCAGGGCGTGGGGCGGCTCCTCCGGCGCACCGACGACCGTGGCGTCGTCGCGGTCCTCGACTCCCGGTTGGCGACCGCCCGCTACGGCGGCTATCTCCGGGCCTCCCTGCCCCCGTTCTGGCAGACCACCGACCGGGACGTGGTGATCGGCGCCCTCGAGCGGCTGCGCGACGGCTGAGAC
>NZ_JADDKI010000109.1:0-5013 GCF_015356725.1 Dietzia sp. SYD-A1 | reverse complement strand
GCCTCGTCGTCGTCGGGCCATCCCGACCGGGCGCGGGGGACGCGCAGTCGGTCACCGTGGCCGCGGCGGACGGGGCATCCGGTCACATTGACCTCGGACGCATCGACGCAGGTGACGAGCAGGCTCTACAGGCGTGGCTGGAAGACGACGCGGTGTTCAAGGCGGTCCACGACGCGAAGGCCGCCACCCACGCCCTCATGGGCCGGAACCTCCGCTTGGCCGGTGTCACGCTGGATGTCGCTCTCGCGGCCTACCTCGTCCGTCCCGGTCAGCGTAGTTACGGGCTGGCGGAGTTGTTCCAGCGCCACCTGCAGCGCGAATTACCCGAGCCGGAGGCGGCGGAGAAGCAGCTGTCGCTCCTGGACGAGGTCGATGAGTCCGAGGCAGAGCAACAGGCGGCCAACTCGGCCGCCACCCGGGCCCGCGCCGTCATCGACCTCGCCGAGCGTCTGGATGTGGAGCTGGAGCAGGTCCACGGGGCGCAGCTGCTCGCGGACATGGAACTGCCGCTCGTTCCCGTCCTCGCCAGGATGGAGGCGAAAGGCATCGCCGTCGACGCGGCGGCCCTCGACGACCTGCGTGACGGGTTCGCCGACCGGGGGCGTGGTGCGGCAGAAGCGGCCTACGCCGCGATCGGCGGTGAGCAGATCAACCTCGGGTCGCCCAAGCAACTCCAGGTGGTGCTGTTCGACACCCTCGGTATGCCCAAGACCAAGAAGACCAAGACGGGGTACACCACCGACGCCAAAGCGCTCGAGGAGCTGCTGGCCAAGGAGACAGGGGACACCCCCGGGCGGGCCTTTCTGGAAGCGTTGCTCCTGCACCGCGAGGCGACCAAGATGCGCACCACGGTCGAGGGTCTGATCAAGACCATCGGGGACGACGGGCGCATCCACACCACCTTCAACCAGACGGTCGCCGCCACCGGACGACTGTCGTCTACCGACCCGAACCTGCAGAACATTCCCGTCCGCACCGAGGATGGTCGACGGATCCGGAAGTCGTTCGTCGTGGGTGAGGGTTTCGACTGCATCCTCACCGCCGACTACAGCCAGATCGAGATGCGCGTGATGGCCCACCTCTCGGGCGACGAGGGCCTGATCGAGGCGTTCCGGACCGGCGAGGACCTGCACTCCTTCGTCGGTTCCCGGGCGTTCGGAGTACCCATTGACCAGGTCACCCCCGAGCTCCGGCGCCGGGTCAAGGCCATGAGCTACGGGCTCGCCTACGGGCTCAGCGCCTTCGGGCTGGCCGCGCAGCTCGGGATCAGCCAGACCGAGGCCCGCGAGCAGATGGACGCCTACTTCTCCCGCTTCGGAGGTGTCCGCGACTATCTGCATGCGGTGGTGGACCAGGCCCGTCGTGACGGCTACACCGAGACCCTCTTCGGCCGCCGGCGCTATCTGCCCGAGCTCAACTCCGACAACCGGCTCAAGCGAGAGAACGCCGAGCGCGCCGCCCTCAACGCCCCCATCCAGGGCACCGCCGCGGACATCATCAAGGCGGCGATGCTCAAGGTGGACGCCGACCTCCACGAGCGGGGGCTCCAGAGCCGGCTGTTGCTCCAGGTCCACGACGAACTGGTCCTCGAGGTGGCGAAGGGCGAGCTCGAGGAGGTCCGTGGCCTCGTCGTCGACCGGATGTACTCCGCTATCGAACTCAACGTACCGCTGGACGTCTCCACCGGCACGGGGCCCGACTGGGATTCCGCTGCCCACTGAGTAACCAGTGGGTAACCAGTGACGCCGAAAGCGGGCGGTTCGTTTTGTGGTGCCCGGAGTATGCCCTAGGTTCATTGCAGATTCGGCTACCCGACGCCTGAAAGGGCACGCACATGACCCTCACCTCTCGGCGCGGCCTCCGTGCCGCACTGGCACTGACCGCCACCGCGGCCCTCGCGCTCACCGGCTGCACCACCAACACTGAGGGTCCCGAGGACTCGGGAGAGCCGAGGCAGGAGGTCTCGCTCGAGACGGACGACGAGATCGCCGCCCTCGTACCGGCCGAGATCCGCGAGAAGGGCGTGCTGGTGATCGGCACCAACCCGCCGTACGCCCCCAACGAGTTCAAGAACGAGCGAGGGGAGATCGTCGGTTTCGACATCGATGTGATGACCGCCGCCGCCCAGCTCATGGGACTTCGCGCGGAGTTCCGCGAGTCGGACTTCGAGAAGATCATCCCCGCGATCGAGGGCGGCACCATGGACATGGGTGCTTCCTCGTTCACGGTCAACGACGAGCGACTGCAGACCGTCGACTTCGTCACCTACTTCGAGGCCGGTATCCAGTGGGCGTCGGCGGCCGGTAACGACGTGGACCCCGACGATGCCTGCGGACTGAGCGTGGCCGTCCAGCGCACCACGGTCTCCGACCAGGAAGACGTGCCCGCCCGCAGCGAGGCGTGCGTCGCCGCCGGCGATCCGCCGATCGAGAAGGTCCAGTTCGACTCGCAGGACGAGGCCTCCACCGCCGTGGCGCTCGGCAAGGTCGACGCCATGTCCGCCGACTCCCCGATCTCGGCGTACGCGGTCAAGCAGTCCGAGGGCAAGATGCAGCTGGCCGGTGACGTCTTCGACTCCGCCCCCTACGGCTGGCCTGTGCGCAAGGGGTCCGAACTGGCCGCCGCTCTCGAAGCCGCAGCGGACAAGCTCATCGAGACCGGAGACTTCGAGAGGATCGCCCAGAACTGGGGCCTCGAGGACGGGTTGATCGACGACGCCGAGATCCGGAAGGGCTGAGTGACCGGTCGGTGAGCACCGCGCACAACGGCGCCTCCGCGCCCCGGGCTGACGCGCCCGACCCCATCGAGGCGGTGCCGCTCCGGCACCCGTGGCGCTGGGTGTCGGCGACGATCGTCCTGGCCCTGGTGTTCCTGTTCGTCTGGGGCGCCGCGACCAACCCCGCCTATGGCTGGGGCACCTACGGCCGCTACCTCTTCGACACCAGGTTCGGCATGGCGGTGTTCTACACCATCGCGCTGACGGTGCTGTCGATGATCCTCGCCGTCATCCTGGGGGTCATCCTCTCGGTCATGCGGATGAGCAGCAACCCCGTGCTCAAGGCCGTGGCCTGGGTGTACCTGTGGATCTTCCGCGGGACCCCGATCTACGTCCAGCTGCTGTTCTGGGGCCTGATCTTCACGCTGTACCGGCAGGTGCAGTTCGGCATCCCCTTCACCGACTTCCAGATCGTCCGCTTCGACGACACGATGGTGTTGTACTCCGCGTTCTGGCTCGCGGTGGTGGGTCTGGCCATGAACGAGGCCGCCTACATGGCCGAGATCGTGCGGGCGGGGATCTCGTCCGTTCCGGAGGGCCAGGCCGAGGCCTCCACCGCGCTCGGCATGTCGTGGGGGCAGACCATGCGCCGGACCATCCTGCCGCAGGCCATGCGCGTGATCATCCCGCCCACCGGGAACGAGCTGATCTCGATGCTCAAGACCACCTCGCTCGTCGTGGCGATCCCGTTCTCCGGTGAGCTCTACGGTCAGGCCCGCGACATCTCCGGGGTCAACTTCCAACCGATCCCGTTGCTCCTCGTGGCGGCCACCTGGTACCTGGTGATCACCAGCGTGCTCATGGTGGGCCAGCACTTCCTCGAGAAGAAGTTCTCCCGCGGTTCCACCCGTCAACTCACGGCCAAACAGCTGCGCGCGCTGGCCGAGGCGGACGGACTCACCCCCTCAGGGCTCGCCGCGGCCAGGGGTACCGATCAGTCGGGAGGAATGCCATGACCCCGATGGTCAGGGCCGAGCAGGTCTGCAAGAGCTTCGGCTCACTGAGGGTGCTCAAGGGCATCGACATCGAGGTGGCGGCCGGGGAGGTGCTGTGCCTCGTCGGTCCGTCCGGATCCGGCAAGTCCACCTTCCTCCGGTGCATCAACCACCTCGAGCGCGTCGACGCGGGTCGGCTCTACGTCGACGGCGACCTGGTGGGGTACCGGGAGAAGGGCGGCAAACTCTACGAGATCTCGCCGAGGCACGCGGCCAGGCAGCGCCGCGACATCGGGATGGTGTTCCAACACTTCAACCTGTTCCTGCACCGCACGGCCCTCGAGAACATCATCGAGGCCCCGATGCTCGTCAAGGGTGAATCCCGTGCGGAAGCGACGGAGCGGGCACGGGCCCTGCTCGACACGGTCGGGCTCGCGGCGAAGGCGGACGCCTATCCGGCGCAGCTGTCCGGTGGGCAGCAGCAGCGGGTGGCGATCGCCCGGGCGCTGGCGATGGAGCCCAAGCTCATGCTGTTCGACGAGCCCACCTCGGCCCTGGACCCCGAGCTGGTGGGTGAGGTCCTAGGCGTCATGCGGGACCTGGCCGGCGCGGGCATGACGATGATCGTGGTCACCCACGAGATGGGCTTCGCCCGGGAGGTGGCCGATACGGTCGCCTTCATGGACGACGGGGCGGTGGTCGAGGCCGGGCGTCCGTCCGATGTGCTCGGGGCACCCCGGCATCAGCGGACCAGGGACTTCCTGTCGAAGATCCTGTAGTCGGCGATCAGCCGAGGGTGGCCACGAAGATCGCGGTCCCGGGGAACACGCCGCCGCGCAGCGGGCTCCACTGCCCCCACTCCCGGTCCAGCCACTCCGGCCACTCGGGCTCGATCAGGTCCCGGACCACGAAACCGGCGCCGACCAGTTCGCGGATCCGGTCTCCCATCGTGCGGTGGTGTTCGACGTAGGTCAGATCGCCCTGCTCGTCGTACTCGGTGTACGGCGTGCGGTCGAAGTAGGGGAACGCGGCCACCAGTCCCTCGGGGCCCGGATCGTCCCGGAAGATCCACCGCATCGGGTGGTTGACGGAGAAGACGAACCGTCCGCCGGGGCGGAGCACGCGGGCCGCCTCCGCCATGACCCCGGCGGTGTCCGCGACGAAGGGGATGGCCCCGAACGCGGAGAACGCGACGTCGAAGCTGTCGGCGGCGAAAGGTAGGCGGCGGGCGTCGGCCTGGATCAGGGGCACCCGGGCCGCCGGGCCGGTCGACCTGCTCGCGGCCCGCGCGCCCACCCGGAG
>NZ_JADDKI010000108.1:0-5626 GCF_015356725.1 Dietzia sp. SYD-A1 | reverse complement strand
GGTCAGGGCAGCGGGCCGGCCGGCTCCAGCTGGTCGGTCCCGTGCCGCACCCGCCAGCTGGCGAGGGGGTAGGCGCCGCTGGCCGGGTCCTCGCGCGCGACCAGCGCCCAGTAGTCGGCGTGGGCGAAGTCGGTGGTGAACTCGACCACCGTGAAACCGTGGCGGTCCAGATCCACCCACCGCACATGGCGGTTGACCTGCGTGAGGGCCCCCTGCGCGGTCTGGGACAGCGGGTTGCCCTCCGGCAGGTTGACCATGTCGTCGATGTTGTTGCTGGTGATCGACGGGGTCACGAACTCGATCGCACCGACGCCCGCGCCCGGGTAGTCCGCGGGCTCGAACGGCACCTCGTTGGCCCAGGAAGTGTGGATGTCACCGGTGAGGAAGACGGTGTTGCGGGTGCCGGCGGCGCGGATGACCTCCATCAGTCTGCGGCGCTCACCCGCGTAGCCGTCCCACTGGTCGGGGTTGTAGGTGATGCCCTCGCGCGGGACGCCCAGCAACTCGGTGAGCGCGGCGGTGGTCCGCGGATCGAGAGGGGGCAGGAGCACGGGCGTGATCATCACCGAGTTGCCGATGACGTTCCAGCGGGCGGTCGATGACCTGAGCCCACGGGCCAGCCAGTCGAACTGCTCGGCGCCGGTGATCGTGCCCGTGACGTCGATCGCGTGGCCGTCGAAGCGGTCCGGCCCCTCCGTGCGGTACGAGCGCAGGTCCAGCATGCTGATCTCGGCGAGCGAGCCCCAGCGCAACCGCCGGTAGAGGTGTCCACCGTCGCGGAGGGACTCGGGCCGCACCGGCATCCACTCGAAGTAGGCCTGGGAGCTGGCGGCCTTGCGGTCGGCGAACGGCCCCTGGTGTGGGTGGTGGTTCTCGGCCCCGTCGGACCAGTTGTCGTTCGCGAGCTCGTGGTCGTCCCAGGTGCAGATCCACGGGACGTGCGCGTGCAGGGACTGGAGGTCCGGGTCGGTGTGGTACTGGGCCAGGCGGATCCGGTAGTCGGCCAGGGTCACGGTGTCGTGCGGGGGATCATGGGGCCGCACCGCCCCGAACTTGCCCGTGTACTCATCGCGGCCGTACTCGTAGATGTAGTCGCCCAGTTCGACGATCGCGTCGAGGTCCCCGCGCGCCTCGAGATGGCGGTACCCGGAGAAGTACCCCGCCTCCCAGTTGGAGCAGGAGACCACCCCGATGCGCCAGCGGCCGGTGGAGGGCAGCGCCCCGTCCGCCGGGGCGGTGCGGGTGCGACCGGTGGGCGAGGTCTGACCGAGCGCACGGAAGCGGTAGTGGTACCAGCGGTCGGGGGCCAGGCCGGTGCAGTCGAACTTGACGGTGTGGTCGCGGCCGGCGTCGGTGACGAGCGAACCGGTCCGGACGACCTGGGAGAAACCGGGGTCGTTGGCGATCTCCCAACTGACGGTGACGGGCACTCCGCGGCCCGAACCCGCGAACGCGTCGGGCGCGGGGGTCACCCTTGTCCACAGGATGACGCGATCGGGCATGGGGTCGCCGGACGCGACCCCGTGCTGGAACACCGCCACGTCGGCGCCCGCGACCGCGGACCGGCCCGCCAGCGCACTCGTGCCCACCGCGGCCCCGGCCAGGGCCCCGGCCTTGAGGACGGTCCGACGGGCGAGACCGGTGGTGGTGGGCGTAGTCCCGGTGCGGGCGGCAGGATCCATGCGTCCAGTTCACCCCACCCGCGGTCGGTAGGTGAGAAAACCCACTGATTTGTCACGGAGAGTTCACCGCCGCATCCACTCGGGCCCTCCCCAGCCCTCGCGAGCGCACCCGGGCCGGCCTTCGCGGCCCTCGAGGTGATGCCGGGGGGTCGGCCGCTGGCCGGGTGGCGCTCGGGTGTCGTGGGATCGTGGACAATGGGGGCATGACCCAGTTCGGAGATCTCCTCGGCCCCCCGCCCACCCGTCTCACCGGCGACCCCGAGGCGGAGGACGCCATCGCCGCTGGTGACGATCCCCGCGCCGTGGCGGCGTCTCATCCCACCGCGTCGATCGCCTGGGCGGAACTCGCCGAGCGCGCGCTCGACGCCGGTGACGTGATCGGCGCCTATGCATTCGCCCGCACCGGCTACCACCGCGGGCTCGACCAGCTGCGACGTCACGGCTGGAAGGGATTCGGGCCGGTGCCCTTCGATCACGAACCCAACCGTGGCTTCCTGCGGTGCGTGGCCGCCCTGGCCCGCGCCGCGCAGTCGATCGGCGAGGAGGAGGAGTACATCCGGTGTCTGGACCTGGTCAATGAGTCGGACCCGCACGCCGCCGCGCCTCTCGGCCTGGCGTGACCGACTGGACGCCCGCACGCAGGGCGTCTACGGCGCGCTCCCGGCCCCACTGAGGGCGCGGACCCGGAGACTCGCGTACGCCTTCCTGCCGATCGTGCAGTGCGGCCTCGCCGCGGGGATCGCCTGGTTCCTCGCCCACGACGTGCTGGGCCACCCGGCGCCGTTCTTCGCGCCCATCGCCGCCGCCCTGGCTCTGGGTACGGGCATGGGTCGCCGGATACGCCGGGGAGTCGAGCTGGTGATCGGTGTGGTGGTGGGGGTGGGTCTGGGCGACCTCCTGATCGCCCAGATCGGCTCCGGTCCGTGGCAGATCACCGCGGTGGTGATCCTGGCCATGTCCGCGGCGGTGTTCCTTGACCGCGGGGCGCTCGTCGGGACGCAGGCCGCGTCGTCGGCGATCCTCGTGGCCACGCTCCTGCCTCCGGGGAGCGCGGGTGGGTACGAGCGGATGGTCGACGCGGCCGTCGGCGGCGTCGTCGCGCTGGTGGCCATGGCGCTGATGCCCGTTCACCCTCTGCGCCGGGCCCGCCGCGAGGCGGCCTCGCTCCTGGGCGTGGCCTCGTCGGTGCTGGCCGAGGTCGCCCAGGGTCTGGACCACCGGGATTCGGAACTCATCCGCTCCGCCCTGCAGGAGGCCCGCGACACCCAGCCGGCGGTCGACGAGATCGCCGAGCAGCTCGCCGGCGCTCGCGAACTGGTGCGGATCTCGCCGTTCTACCGGCGGCGCCGGCCGGAGGAGATCGTGCTGACGGGCGTGCTCAACCCGCTCGACAACGGGATCCGCAACATCCGTGTCCTGGCCCGGCGGGCCATCGTGGCGGTCGACGACCAGGTCGACGTCCCGCCGGCGCTGAGCTCGCTGATCGGGGCGCTGGGAGAGGCGCTGGAGTTGCTCACGCGCCGCGTGGCCGCCGACCCGACCGCTCCCACCGACGCCCAGGTCCACCGGGCCCTGCGCGGGGTGGCGGCACGGGCCAAGCGGGAGCTGGTGCCGGGGTCCGGCCTCACCGAGACCGTGATGCTGGCGCAGATCCGCTCGATCCTCGTGGACATGATGCAGGTCGCGGGGCTGAGCAAAATCTCCGCGCTGGCCACGCTGCCCCCCACCGTCCGCACGCCCGCCGTGGAGCCGGAACTGCTGGAGGAGTGGCCGGAGAACCCGGACCGGCCCCCGAACGTCGTTCCCCCGCTCAGGGCGACACGAGCCTCCATGGCTCGATATGACGATAGAAAGAGGTCCTCTTGACCGCCCGCCGGCCGGTCACGCCGTCCCGGGTGATCATCCCCGCCTCCGTGCCCAGCTGCACCGCGCGGGCGGCGAGCCACGAGCGCCGCAGCACCCTGCGCGGTCGCGCCGCGGTGGCGCGGACTCCGGGCAGCTCCGGTGTCGGTCGGACGGTGAGGGTGTCGATCTCCCCGGAGAAGATCCGCTCGTCGTCGGCGTAGGCCTCGCCCACCAGGTGGGCGCCGCCCGGCCCGGTCACGGTGGCCTCGCCCACCAGGACGGTTCCGGTCTCGTCCCGGATCAGTGGCACCTCGCGGGCCTCGCCCCGGACGCCGAGCTTGGCCGCGGCCGAACCGGTGGGCAGGTCGTAGGCGCGGGTCGCCGGGGTGGGGTCCTCCGCGACGTACGCGACCTCGACGTCCAGGTTCTCCGACCGCATCAGGCGCGTGAGCAGGGCGGCCAGGCCGGCGTCGGTGCCGCACACCACCACGCGGCGACGAGGTCCGACCTCGTAGAGCGCTCGGTTGACGTCGTCTTTGGTGGGCATCTCGCTGCATTCGACTCGCGGGTGCTCGCCGAGGACGGTCGGGACCGGCGCCGAGCCGCAGCGGAGGACGATCATGCCTCCATCATGGACTCACCGGCGCTCGCGGTCGAACCCGGGCCACGATGACGGCAGGATGGACAACGTGCACCGTATCGACCTCAACTGCGACCTCGGGGAGGCCCGCCGGGGGACGCTGAGGTGGTCATGGTCGCTGGGCGCGCGATCCGGACCCGATCCCGGCGACGCGGCCCTGCTGGACGTGGTGACCTCCGCCAACGTCGCGTGTGGCTTCCACGCGGGCAACCGCCCCACGATGTCCGCGACCGCCGCGGCCGCGGCGGAACGAGGGGTGGCGTTGGGCGCGCACCCCTCCTATCGGGACGCGGCGAACTTCGGGCGGACCGAGATGGAGATCACGCGCGGCGAACTCGCCGACCACGTGTACTTCCAACTCGTGGAGCTGGACATGGCGGCGCGGAGGCGGGGGACGCGGGTCCGGTACGTCAAACCGCACGGCGCCCTGTACAACCGGATCGCCCACGATTCCGATCAGGCCGCCGGCGTGGTGGACGCCGTCCTGCGATATGCGGACCTCGCCGACGAGGATCCCCTGCCCATCCTCGGCCTGCCGGGTTCGGTGGTGCTCTCGCACGCCGCGTCGGTGGGGATCGCCGCCGTCTCGGAGGCCTTCGCGGACCGCGGGTACCGCGCTGACGGGACGCTGGTGCCGCGCGGTCGGCCCGGGGCGGTGATCACCGACGCGGACGAGGTCGCTGCCCGCGTCGTGGACATCGCGAGAGAACGGGAGATCAGCGCCGACGACGGTTCGCGGATCGTGGTGTCCGCGCAGTCGGTGTGCGTGCACGGCGACACCCCCGGCGCACTCGGGTTGGCCCGCCGGGTCCGCCGGGCGCTCGAGGCGGCCGGGGTGGAGGTGGCGCCGTTCACCGGGTCGGTGTCCGCACCGCCCCTGCCGTCAGTGCCACCCCCGCCGCGCGGGTCGCCGCAGGATGAGGGCGACCGGGCCGGCGCGAGGGACGGGCCCCGATGACGACGACGAGGATCCGCCCCTGCGGCGAAGCGGCGCTGATGCTCGACTGTGCTGACCTGTCCGCGGCGGTGGAGCTGGCGCGGCGCGTGGAACAGAGGTGCCCGGAGGCGGTGGACGTGGTCGCCGGGGCCCGGACGGTCCTGGTGACCGCCCGAGATGCCACGGCCCTCCCCGCGTTGCGCGGCAGGCTCGAGGAGTTGCTGGCGCGGGACACGCGTGCGGCGCCGGCCGAGCGCCCCCCAGGCGGTACTCACGACTCCGGACATCACGACGGCGGGCGGGTCCGCGACGTGGTCCTCGACGTCCGCTACGACGGCCCCGACCTGAGCGAGGTCGCCGATCTCGCCGAACTCTCGACGGACGCTCTGATCCGCCGGCACCAAGCGATCACCTGGCGCGCCGCGTTCGGTGGATTCGCGCCCGGGTTCTTCTATCTCGTGGACGAGCGGGACCTGACCGGGGATGGGACCGTATCGCGGGGCGACCGCGCCGCCACCGGAG
>NZ_JADDKI010000107.1:0-5121 GCF_015356725.1 Dietzia sp. SYD-A1 | reverse complement strand
GTCGGCGCGGGGGCGGTGACGGGATACCGGACCCCACGAGCGCGTCAGCGACCCCTGCGTCTCGCACCCGCGCCGACCATCCCGCGGGCGAAGTGCAGTTGGCGCGCCACCACGTCGTCGGCGGTCAGGGGGCCGTCGGGGCGGTACCAGGATGAGATCGACACGCACAGCGACGAGATCGCGCGGGCCGCGTCCTCGGGGTGCTCGCAGGCGAAATGGCCCGACTCGACGCCGGCCCGGATGCTGTCTTCGAGCATCGTCTGCTGCGAGTCGCGCTGGGCGATGTGGTGGTCACGGACGTCCGGGTCCATGCTCCGTATCTCCGTGGAGGCCACGAACGCCTGGTCCCTCCTGGCCATGTGGAACCGGGCCAGGGACTCGACGAGATTCTCGAACCGCGCGACCGGGTCGCTGCCGGCGTCCTCCACGGCCGCTCTGGTGTGCTGGAACATCTCGGCCATCGCGGCGTCCACCACGGCCGCGAGGATCGCCTGCTTCGAGCGATAGTGGTGGTAGAGGCCCGGAACCGACAGGCCCGCCTCCTCGGCGATCATCCTGATCGAGGCGCCGTGATACCCGTGTCGCGCGAAGACGGCCAGCGCGGCCCGCAACGGGGGCGACAGGGTGTCGGGCCCGAATTCTCGCCAGTCGCTCATCGGTGGACTCTCCTCGGTCATCGAAAAACCCTAGCTGTCGGTCACTTGACACGTGATGTGGTGTGGGTAACACTACATCGGACCGAGCGATCGCTCGGTCGGGGCGATGGAAATGGAGGGCGACGATGAGTGGACCGAGCGCGCGCCCGTGGCGGGACGTGTACCGCCCGGGCGTCGACGAGGGCCTCGCCGAGCAGCGATCAACGCTGGTCGCCGCCTGGCGCGACCGAGTCGCGACGAGTCCGGACCGGACCGCGGTCGCGTACTTCGACACCGTGCTGTCGGCTCGCGAGGTCGACCGCTTGTCCGACGCCCTCGGCGCGGCGCTTCAGGATCGAGGCGTGCAGGGCGGCGACCGCGTCGGGATCCACCTGCAGAACATCCCGCAGTACGCCATTTCCCTGCTCGCCCTGTGGAAGATCGGCGCCGCCGCCGTGGTCCTGAACCCCATGTACTTCGGCCGCGAGCTCCGGCTGCCCGTCGAGGACTCCGGCGCGGTGGGGATCATCGCGACCGACCGGGACGTCGCCGCGATCCGCGAGAGCGTGGAGGGCACCGACGTCGGGTGGATCCTCAGTACCAGTGAGCAGGACCTGCAGACCCGGAACGATCCCCGGGTGTTCGGAGGCACGGATTCGGGAGTGCCGTCGGAGGACGGCGATCTGGTGCAGCTCATCTCCGACTTCTCGGGTCGGACCCCGGCGCCCGTCGCGGTGTCCCCGGACGACCTCGCGCTGTTGACCTACACGTCGGGGACCACCGGCCCACCCAAGGGCGCGATGAACTCGCACGCGAACGTGGTGTCCGTGGCCCGGAGTTTCGCCGACTTCGTGGGTGTCGTGCCGGGGGACGTGGTCCTGGCGATCGCCCCGCTGTTCCACATCACCGGCGCGGTCATCAACGCGGCCCTCGGTCTGCTGGGGGATACTGCGCTGGTCTTCGCCGGGCGCTTCCGGCCCGAGGTCGTCCTGGACGCCTTCCGTGAACACCGCGTCACCTACACGATCGGGTCCATCACGGCGTTCAACGCCCTCATGCGACTGGACGGGGCCGGCCCGGAGCATTTCGCCTCCGTCAAGACCCTCTACAGCGGGGGAGCGCCGATCCCGCCGTCGACGGTCGAGCGATTCAGAGAGCGGTTCGGGCACTACATCCACAATGCCTACGGCATGACAGAGACGACCTCGGGGGTCATCGCCGTCCCGCCCGGGCTCCGCGCCCCGGTCGACGAGTCCAGCGGCACCCTCTCCGTCGGGGTCCCGCTCCCCGGCGTCGACGCGAGCGTGGTGGGGGTCGACGACCGGCCCGTCGCGCCCGGCCAGCAGGGCGAGCTCGTCCTCAGCGGACCGCAGGTCGTCTCCGGCTACTGGCGCAACGACGCGGCCACCGCCGGGGCGATGCCCGGGGGCCGACTGCACACCGGTGATGTGGCCGTCATGGACTCCGCCGGCTGGGTCTACCTCGTCGACAGACTCAAGGACCAGATCAACGCCTCCGGGTACAAGGTCTGGCCCCGAGAGGTCGAGGACGTCCTGTACGAGCACGACGCGGTCTTCGAGGCCGCCGTCGTCGGCCTTCCTGACGAGTACCGCGGCGAGAAGGTGGTCGCGTTCGTCTCCCTCAAGGCGGGACGCACCGCCTCCGAGGCGGAGTTGATCTCGTTCGCCGCATCGCGCCTGGCCGCGTACAAGCGGCCCTCCGAGGTCCACGTGGTGGGCGAACTCCCCAAGACCCAGACCGGCAAGATCCGTCGCCGCGAACTCCGCGACGAGCACACCCCCTCCTGATCCCCCAGACCCCTCACCCGACCCGAAGGAGATGACATGGCCGAGGCCAGCATCCGCCCCGACCTCCCCTCGGAGGTCACCCCGACCCAGTCCGCCGAGGGCAACAAGAACGCCAAGAGGTCGCTCGCCGCCAGCACCACCGGGCAGCTGTTCGAGTGGTACGAGTGGACCGCTTACGCGGTGTTCGCCCCGTTCATCGCGGCGGCGATGTTCAACAACGAGAACCCGGTCTCGGCCCTGCTGGCGACGTTCGCCGTCTTCGCGGTGGGCTTCCTGGTCCGGCCGCTCGGCGGGATCGTCTTCGGCCGGATCGCCGACATCAAGGGCCGCAAGTGGGTCCTCATCACCACCATGCTCATGATGGCGGGCGCGAGCCTGCTGATCGGCCTGCTGCCGAGCTACGAGACCCTGGGCGTCTTCGCGTCGGTGCTGCTCCTGCTCTGCCGGATCGTCCAGGGCTTCGCCCACGGTGGTGAGTCCGCGACCGCGTACAGCTACGTCGCAGAGATCGCACCGCCGCATCGCCGCGGCATGTGGGGGAGCCTGGTCTTCGTCGCCATCATGGGCGGCACCGTCGTCGCCTACGGAGTCGGCGGCACCATCACCGCCGTGCTGTCCGAGTCCGCCGTCGGCGAGTGGGGCTGGCGCATCCCGTTCCTGCTCGGCGCCGTGTTCGCCCTGTTCGTGTTGTACCTGCGGGCCGGCATGGAGGAGTCCGACGTCTTCGACAAGGCCGCCGAGGCGGCCGCGGCCGACCCGACCTCCCCGGTCGTCACCTTTTCCAAGGGCCGTCTCGCCCGGGCGATCGCGCTGGTCGTGACCATGGTCTCCGGCGTCACCGTCGCCCACTACACCTGGAGCTCCTACGCCTCCACGTTCGCCATCACGCAGCGCGACATGGATGCGGGCGCCGCCTTCTGGATGATCTTCGGCAGCCAGCTGGTCGCCCTGTGCACCCTTCCGTTGTGGGGCCTGCTGTCGGACAAGATCGGCCGTCGTCCGGTGATCTTCATCTTCGCGGTCGGCACCATCGTCACCACCCCCTTCCTGATGGGCATGATCGACGACCGGCCGTGGACCCTGTTCCTCACCTCGCTCATCGCCATGACGCTGGTCGCCGCCGCCGGATCCATCCTCTCGTCGTTCATGTCCGAAGCGTTCCCCACCAAGATGCGCACGGCGGGCATCGGCTTCGCCTACTCCCTGTCCGTCGCGGTCTTCGGCGGCAGCGCACCGTACCTCAACGCGCAGTTCATCGAGTGGGACGTGTACTGGATGATCAGTGCCTACATCATCGTGCTCTGCGTCTGCACCCTCATCGCCACGGCGATCATGAAGGAGACCCGCGGCAACGACCTGCACACGGTCGGCCACGACTAGTCCGTGCCCGTTCCGGCCATCCGACCGCCCATCAACCGCGAGGATCACCCCATGACCACTCCACCAGCATCGTCCGCCGGCCTGGCGGTCGACCGACTCCTCCGCCCCGACGTCGTGGGGCCCAGGATCGCCGAGGCCACGGGCGAGGCGGCCTGGACGGACTTCTCCGCCGAGCTGATCGCGGGGGGCAAGTCCAACCTGACGTTCACGCTCCGCTCGGACGCCGGCGAGCTCATCCTGCGTCGGCCGCCCACGGGTGAGCTCCTCCCGAGCGCCCACGACATGGGTCGCGAGGCGCGCATCCAGCTGGGGCTGGCGTCGACGGACGTCCCGGTGGCCGGGATCGTGCTCAACGAGACCACCGGTGAGGACCTTGGTGTCCCGTACTACGTGATGGAGAAGGTGGTCGGTCACGTGATCCGTGACGCACTGCCGCCGGGTTACGCCGAGACCGACGACGACAAGGCGGCCATGGCGGACGCGCAGATCGACGCGATGGTCGCTCTCCACGCGGTGGACCAGGATGCCGTCGGTCTGGGGGATCTGGGGCGGCCGGAGGGTTACCTGGAACGTCAGCTACGCCGGTGGCTGGGACAGTCCGAGAAGGCGAGCGAACGCGTCCGCGCGGACCGCCTGCCCGAGTTGGCCGCGCGACTCGGACAGGACCTGCCCACCTCGCCGTCGTCGCGGATCATCCACGGTGACTACCGCATGGACAACTGTGTGGTCGACGCCGATGATCCGGGGCGGATCAAGGCGATCCTCGACTGGGAACTGTCGACCCTCGGCGATCCGGTGGCCGACCTCGCCCAGACCGTTCTGTACTGGGGCGATCCCGACGGCCCCGAGGTCCCGCTCATCCCGAGCCTGACCACGGGTCCCGGATGGCCGGGCCCACAGCGGTTGCTGGACCGGTACTGCTCCGCGACCGGCACGGACCCCGCCCACATGCCCTGGTATCTGGCGTTCGCGACGTTCAAGTTCGCGGCGATCGCCCAGGGAGTGGCCACCCGTTCGGAGGCCGGTGACATGGCCGGACAGGACTTCGGCGACATCGGCCCGCAGATCCGCGAACTGGTGGAGTACGGCCACTCGATCCTCGACTCCCGGAAAGGCACCCGCTGATGGCTGATCCCGCGTCCACCTCACCCGCACCCGGCGCCAGCGCGTCCGACGACACCGCATCCGATGCCTCCGCCCGGGCCGTGCGCGGGCCGGTCGACCCCCGCACGGGCCCGATCGCGGCGCAGCCCGTGCTCGACCGCTTCCGCCTGGACGGGCGTGTAGCCGTGGTCACC
>NZ_JADDKI010000106.1:0-2271 GCF_015356725.1 Dietzia sp. SYD-A1 | reverse complement strand
GCCCCTGCCTCGGCCCCCGGGGTGGCCGCCTCCGTGGCCCCCCCGGTCGCGGCGTCGGTCGCCTCGGTCACGCCACGCCGGGATCCGTCGTGGGCTCGGGCGCCGCCATGACATCGTCGATCCGGTAGAGACGAGCGGCCTCCAGAAGGGTGCGCTTGTCGATGCTGCCTTCGCGGACCAGACCGGCGAGAACCGCGACGATGATCGATTCGGCATCGGTGTTGAAGAATCGACGCGCGGCCGGTCGGGTGTCGGAGAACCCGAATCCGTCGGTGCCCAGGACGGTGTAGTCCCCGGGGACCCACCCACGGATCTGGTCCGGCACCGCCTTCTGGAAGTCGCTCACCGCCACCTTCGGCCCCTTGCTGGAGTCGAGTGAGGCGGTGACGAACGGGATGCGGGGCTGCTGGTCGGGGTGACGGAGTTCGTGGCGCTCACACTCGAAACCGTCCCGGGCCAGCTCGTTCCACGATGTGGCCGACCAGAGGTCCGCCGCGACGTCCCATTTCTCCGCCAGCTCTTTCTGGGCCTCGGCCGCGGCGTACATCGCGACACCCGAGGCGAGGATCGACGCCTCGTGCGTTCCCTTCTCCGCCTTACGGAAGCAGTAGAGACCACGGAGCAGTGCCTCGATGTCCAGGTTCTCGGGCTCGGGCGGCTGGGGGACGGGCTCGTTGTACAGGGTGATGTAGTACGAGACGTTGTGGTCGACACCATCGGTCTCTGTCTCGTGCGCCGCGCCCGGACCGTACATCCGCTCGATGCCCGCTCGCATGATGTGGACGAGTTCGAATGCCCACGCCGGATCGTACGAGAGGATGCCCGGGTTGGTCGCGGCGAGCAACGGCGAATGGCCGTCCATGTGCTGCAGGCCCTCCCCGGTGAGGGTCGTGCGGCCGGCGGTCGCGCCGAGCAGGAACCCGCGCGCGAGCTGATCCGAGGCGGCCCAGATGCTGTCACCGGTGCGCTGGAAGCCGAACATCGAATAGAAGATGTACAGCGGGATCATCGGCTCGCCGTGGGTCGCGTACGCGGTCCCCGCCGCCGTGAACTCGGCGACCGACCCCGCCTCACTGATGCCCTCGTGCATGATCTGGCCGCTGGTGGACTCCTTGTAACTGAGCATCAGGTCGTGGTCGACCGAGGTGTAGTTCTGCCCGTGCGGGTTGTAGATCTTCAGGGTCGGGAACCACGAGTCCATGCCGAAGGTCCGGGCCTCGTCCGGGATGATGGGGACGATCCGGTCCCGCAGGGACTCGTCCCGCAGGAGCTCCTTGCAGGTACGGACCAGGGCCATCGTGGTGGCCACCGGTTGTTTGCCCGACCCCTTGCGCAACGAGGCGAAGGACTCGATCTTCGGCACGGAGAGCGGGGTGAAGCTCTGGCGCCGCTCCGGCACGTGACCGCCCAGCGCGATCCGCCGCTCCAGCATGTAACGGATCTCCGGGGAGTTGGGCCCGGGGTTGTAGTAGGGCGGCAACGTCGGGTCGGCTTCGAGCTCTTCGTCCGTGATCGGGATGAGCTGCTTGTCCCGGAACTGCTTGAGGTCGTCCAGCGTCAGCTTCTTCATCTGGTGCGTGGCGTTGCGACCCTCGAAGTTCTGGCCGAGTCCGAACCCCTTGATGGTGTGCGCGAGGATCACCGTGGGTCGACCGGTGTGCTCGAGCGCCGCCTTGTACGCGGCGTGGATCTTCCGGTAGTCGTGGCCACCGCGGCGCAGCGCCCAGATGTCCTCGTCGGACAGGTCCTCCACCAACTTGGCCGTACGCGGGTCGCGGCCGAAGAAGTGCTCGCGGATCCAGGCGCCGTCGTTGGCCCGGAACGTCTGGTAGTCGCCGTCGGAGACGGAGTTCATCAGGGAGACGAGGGCGCCCTCGGTGTCCTTCTCGAACAGGGCGTCCCACTCGCGTCCCCACACCACCTTGATGACGTTCCACCCGGCACCGCTGAAATACGATTCCAGCTCCTGGATGATCTGCCCGTTTCCGCGGACCGGGCCGTCGAGGCGCTGGAGGTTGCAGTTGATCACGAAGGTGAGGTTGTCCAGTGCGTCGTTCGCGGCCACCTGCAGGGCTCCGCGCGACTCGACCTCGT
Organism: Dietzia sp. SYD-A1; assembly: GCF_015356725.1. NCBI lineage: Bacteria > Bacillati > Actinomycetota > Actinomycetes > Mycobacteriales > Dietziaceae > Dietzia > Dietzia sp. SYD-A1. Next base: position 177 of record NZ_JADDKI010000106.1, on the reverse strand, counting down.
CCATCTCCCCGTCGCCGAGGAACGCCCAGACGTGCTGTTGCGAGGTGTCCTTGATCCCCCTGTTGGCGAGGTAACGGTTGAACCGCGCCTGATAGATGGCGTTCAAGGGTCCGAGGCCCATGGACACGGTGGGGAACTCCCAGAACTCGGGAAGGGAGCGTGGGTGGGGGTAGGAGG
>NZ_JADDKI010000105.1:0-18868 GCF_015356725.1 Dietzia sp. SYD-A1 | reverse complement strand
GGCCGAGGGCGCGCTCGCGGGAGTCGATCGCCGCCCACCCCTCGTCGTCGATCACCGACACACCTCGCTCGGCGAGCAGGTCGCGGACGGCCTGCGGGTCGGTCTCGGTGGGCTCGGCCAGGGCGCCGGCCTCGATGTCGTGGGTGAGGGTGTGCACCGTGTCCACCGCGCAGTGACGGTTGGTGCCGATCACTCCGGTGGGCCCGCGCTTGACCCACCCGGCGACGAACAGGCCCGGCACGGGCTCCCCGCCCGGGCCGGTGAGAACCCGGCCACCGTCGTTGGGGATGGTGGCGGTCGCGTCGTCGAAGGGCACACCCCGCAGAGCGTCGGAGCGATAGCCGACCGCGCGGTACACCGCATCGACCTCGAGTTCCTCGTAGTCGCCGGTGCCGCGCACCCGGATCCCGTCCGGCTCGGTGCGCTCCAGTCGCAGGCCCGTGACGCGGCCGTCGCGGCCGAGGACCTCGACGGGACTGCGGTGGAAGCGGAACCGCACCACGCGCCCGCCGGCGGCGAGAGCGGCCTGCTCCGCCGCGTCGGGGGACTCGTGTCCCGCCTCCACCTGCGCGGCCGCCCACTTGGCCAGCTGATCGCAGACCTGGCCGGCCCGGCGATCGTGTTCCAGGTGCTCGCGGGCGTCGTCGTCGTACTCCAGGTCGGCCGGATCCACGACGATCGTCACACCCTCCACCTTGTCCATCTCCCGCAGCTCCAACGGGGTGAACTTGGCGTAGGCCGGGCCGCGCCGACCGGTCACGGTGACGACCCGGGTGGCGCTGGTGCCGAAGCCCTCGCGGACGTGGGCGGGAATGTCGGTGGCCTCGAGCTGCTCGGGGGTGCGCACCAACATCCGCGCGATGTCGAGCGCGACGTTGCCCACACCCACCACCGCGGCGCGCTCGGCGGTCAGGGCCCACGTGCGGTCCGCGTCGGGGTGGCCGTCGTACCAGGTGACGAACTGCGCGGCGCCGTAGGAGCCCTCGAGGTGCTCCCCGGGGATGCCGAGTTCGCGGTCGGCCAGGGCGCCGGTGGCCAGGATGACCGCGTGGTAGAGCCGGGGCACGTCGTCCACCGTCAGGTCCCGGCCGAACTCCACGTTGCCGAGGAATCGGATCCGCGGATCGGTGACGATCGCCTCCAGCGTGCGGGCGATGCCCTTGATCCGGGGGTGGTCCGGTGCGACACCGTGGCGCAGCAGACCGTACGGTACGGGCAGTTTGTCCAGGCAGTCCACGACGATGTCCCTGCCGTGCTGGTCGGCCCACGCCAGCAGGGCCTCGCAGGAGTAGACGCCCGCCGGTCCGGATCCGACGACGGCCACTCTGATGGGGGCGGCGGAGGGGGTCGGTGCCATGGCCCGATCATGGCACGGGGGCGCGTCCGGCGGACCTCGACCGGGCGGACTGGTGGCGGGGGGAGCATAATCAGGGCCCATGAGCGATTACGCCGGGGACCTCGCGCCGCACCAGGCGTGGGATCTGCTCGCCACCGACCCTTCCGCCGTCCTGGTGGACGTGCGCACGAGCGCCGAGTGGCAGTGGGTCGGGGGCGCGGACCTGTCCGAGCTGGGGAGGCGCGTGGTGGGAATCGAGTGGATGACCTCGGCGGGGGAGCCCAATCACCGCTTCCTGGAACAGCTCGCGCAGGCGGGGGTGGACTCCGACACGCCGGTGTTGTTCCTGTGCCGCAGCGGGCACCGGTCGGCCGCCGCGGCGAGCGCCGCCACCGCCGCCGGACTGGGTCCCGCCTACAACGTCGCCGAGGGGTTCGAGGGAGATCCGGACGAGCAGGGCCACCGCGGTTCGGTCAACGGGTGGAAGGTCGCGGGCCTGCCCTGGCGACAGTCCTGATCCGCCTGACCGGCCGCGAGTACCGACCCGCCACCCGCAACACCGACAACACACAGGAAAGCAGCGGATGAGAAACAACGAGCTCCCCGACGGACTCCACCCCGACACGCTGGGCGTGCGGGCCGGGCAGATGCGCACCGGTTTCGAGGAGACCACCGAGCCGATGTTCCTCAACTCCGGCTACGTCTACGAGTCCGCCGAGGCGGCCGAGGCGTCGTTCAACGGCGACATCCAGCGGTTCGTCTACTCCCGCTACGGCAACCCCACCGTGGCGATGTTCCAGGAGCGGCTACGACAGATCGAGGGCGCCGAGGCGTGCTTCGCCACCAGCTCCGGCATGTCGGCGGTGTTCGTCTCGCTGGCCGCGCTGCTCGGCAACGGTTCGCGGCTCGTGGCCTCGCGAGCGTTGTTCGGCTCCTGTTACGTCATCTGCGCGGAGATCCTGCCCCGGTGGGGCGTGGAGACGGTGTTCGTGGACGGCGCCGACCTGGACCAGTGGCGTGAGGCACTCAGCCAGCCGACCGACGCCGTGTTCTTCGAGACCCCCTCCAACCCCATGCAGGAACTGGTGGACGTGCGGGCGGTGTGCGACCTGGCGCACGAGGCCGGCGCGCAGGTGGTGGTGGACAACGTCTTCGCCACCGTCCTGCACCAGAAGCCACTCGAGCTGGGCGCGGACATCGTGGTCTACTCCGCCACCAAGCACATCGACGGTCAGGGCCGGGTCCTGGGCGGTGCCGTGTTGGGCCCGGAGGAGTACATCGCCGGACCCGTGCAGAACCTGATGCGTCACGCAGGGTTCGGTATGAGCGCCTTCAACGCCTGGGTGTTGCTCAAGGGCCTGGAGACCATGGGCCTGCGGGTCGAGCGCATGTCCGCCAACGCGCTCGAGGTGGCGCGGTTCCTCGAGTCACACGACGCGGTGGACTGGGTCCGGTACTCGATGCTGCCCTCGCACCCCCAGTACGACCTGGCGAGGCAGCAGATGTCGGGCGGGGGGTCGGTGGTGACGTTCGGCCTGAAGTTCGACGACGACGAGGCGGACCGGGGCAAGGGACGGTGCTTCTCGCTGCTCAACGCGCTGAGGATCATCGACATCTCCAACAATCTGGGCGACGCCAAGACCCTGGTCACCCATCCCGCGACCACCACCCACGCGTCGATGGAGCCCGAGGCGCGCGCCGCCGTGGGCATCGCGGACAACGTCGTCCGCCTCTCGGTGGGCCTGGAATTCGCCGGAGACCTCATCGACGACTTGCGTAGGGGTCTAAACTAAGTTTCATGCGGTCACATGGCGGCGCGTCCCGGACGAGGGTGGCGGTGCTGCCCGCCGCGCACCCCGCCGTGCGGCGCATCACCGGGCTGGGGTGCTCGGAGCAGATCGAGATCGTGCCGATGCGGCCGGGCGTGGTGAACGGTGAATCGCACCCCGGTACGTACGCGAGGGACCCCGCTCCACCCCCCGATCAGGACCTGGACCACGTGGACGTGGCCCACGTCCACTTCGGCTACGACTACCTCAATCCGGAGAGCGCCCGGGACGTGATCGAACGCCTGTCACGGGCCGGTGTGCCGATGGTGTTGACCGTGCACGACATCGTCTACCCCTCCCACGAGGACGCGCAGCCACACCGCAGTCACACCGGCATGCTCGTCGGGGCCGCGACCCAGGTGCTGACGCTCACCGAGGTCGCGGCGCGGGAACTGTGGGTGCGGTGGGGCGTGGACGCCATGGTGGTGCCGCATCCCAGGCTGCTCGACGAGGCGGAGATCTCCGCTGCCATCCGCGCGTCCCGCCATCTCCGGGCTCCCGGGGACATCGTGGTGGGGGTGTTGTTGGAACGGATGGGCGAGAACATCGAGGGCCCGGAGCTCCTGGACCTGCTGGCGCCGGTGGCGGCCGGCCGACGCGGTGCGCACCTGCGGATCGTCGTGGAGTCCCAGGCCTGGCGCGACGCGTGCGGCGAGGACCGCGAGAGCGGCGGGCACCACCTGGTCGCCGAGCTCGCGGCGGAGGGCGGGTGGGAGTCGGTGCGGCTGACCCGGTACGAGGCCCGGGACCTCGGGCCGTTGCTCGCCGAGTTCGCCGCCCTGGACGTGTGCGTGCTGCCGTACCGCTTCGCCACCCACTCCACCTGGTTGGAGATGTGCCGGGACCTGGGGGTGGCGCCGGTGCTCCCGGCCGTGGGGTTCCTGCGCGAGCAGTGGTTCGACCGCTGCGATCCGGACGAGCACTCGGGTGAGGTGTACGACCCCCGGGATCCCGGCAGTCTGACGTGGGCGGTGCACACCGCGATCGACGAACCCCGGTCGGCGCCGCCGCGCGTCGTGGGCGCCGATCCCAGGACGGTGATGGCCACGCATGAGCGGGTGTACCGGGCCGCGGCCCGTCGACGTGAGGCGGCCAGGGACGTCTCGTGAGGTCTGATGTCGCGAGCGTCAGGTTCCGGCGTCTGCGCGGGTGATCTCGATGGGCCAGGCGAGCATGAGTACCGAGTCGGGGGCCGGGGACGCCGAGTCCATGCTCAGCTCGAGGCACACGGTGACGGGCGGTCCCGCGGTGGTGCGGGTGGCGGCGGGAAGCACGATCGGTTGGCCGGCGGTGGCGGCGTCCACGGGTTTGGGCTGGCCCGCGTCGCCGACCAGGATGCTGGGGGCGCCACTGGCGAACGTGGGCGCGGCGCAGGCGCCTCCACTCGTGGTGACGGCCCGGATCCTGACCTCGGCGGCAGTCGTGGGGTCTCCCTCCACCAGCGCGCCCCTGTCGATCACCACGTGGGCATCCGCGCGGGAGTCGACGCTCGTCCGGAGGGTCAGGGGCTGGTACGCGGACCGGGTGCGCAGCGCCGCGGTGTCCACTCGGACGGGGAAGTGCCCCCCGTAGCTGGAGATGGGCGCGGTCCAGGTGGTGCCGAAGTCGGTGGAGGCCTGCACGGACCAGGATGAACTGCGCAGGGCCTGCTCGCGGGCGTCCTCCCCGCGGTCCTGGAGGACGAGCGTCGCGCCCAGTGCACAGGCGGAGGCGGAACCGAGGGCGACCAGCGCGGTGGCCGCGTGTCGAATCCGCATAGCTCCTCCGAAAGCCATCACCCGGCGGTCGGACCGGGAGAGGGGCTCCGGTGCGGGTCGACCCGCGATGACCGCCGATTCATCCAGGTTATGGCCGTCAGTAGCCGAATCGTTACATCTACGTCCGGTGCGTGGCGAATCTCACCGACTGCCACGGTCGAGGGGCGCGTCAACGGACGTACACCACCGTGCCGGTCTCCCGGTTGACGGCGGCCCATCGCCACCCGTCGGAGTCCGGATCACTCGACGCGAGGGTCCTCCACACGCCGCTCGGGCGGGTGCCCTCGTTGATCCAGGTGTCCAGCGCGGGGAGGGCGGTGGGGGCGTCGGAGGGGACTGTGGCGCCCTTGACGACGACGTCGAGTTCCGTTCCGTCGGCCTCGACTGTTCCCACGGTCTGCGTCTGGGCGGTCGCGGACAGGGTTCCGGGCTGGGTGGGGATGGTGATCGTGGGGGAGGTGCTCGTCGTGGTGGCTGTCTTGGGCGCCGTGAACGTCCGCTTCGAGGTGGCGGTGGTGGTTGGTGCGGAGGTAGACGAGCGCGGTGAGGCAGCTGGATCTCTCGGGACAGTGGAAGTACGGGACCGCGACGTGATGCTCGACTGGCCCGTCGTGGCGCTGCTGGGGTCCGTCGGCGTAGTCGCCGCCGTGGGCCCAGCCTCACCGTCTGCCCCCACGTTGGATTCAGGCGGATCTGCAGCCACAGCCGTCGCGTCTAATTCGGGCAAAGAAGCCATTAGCGGCGCCGTGGCGTCAGAATTCTGAATGACGAAGTCCGGATCCCATACGACAGCCGGATTGGCGTGTGTAGGTCGTGGCGGAAGCGCGGGTGCGCTCATCGAGTTACCGCATTCGGCCATCGCGAGGATAGCGTTAATGGACCAACTGTCGTTCCCAATCAAATCGGTGGTCTGGATATTGATGGCGACTTGCGCCCGTGCGAAGTTGAGGGCCCTGGCTTCGGTGTAGAGGAGCGCGACTCGGTAGGTGTAGCCAGAAGCAGTTCGAATCTGTTGTCGTCGTGGCGCTTCTTTGGTTGGGAGACTGAGATATCGAGTGTTGCTTCCGCTGCCGAGAGTGAAGTCTCCGCTCCCTGTCAGACCGGTGTTGCCGACTGTGCCCGGGTCGCAACTCGCCGTCACGCGAAGTGGGTTAGTGGAGAGTGCCGGTGAGTAGACGACAAGAGGTGTAGTCGGGATACTGAAGGGGTTCGTCGCATGCACTCGAAAACTGTCGACATCAGTCAATGCAGAGCTAATTGCGGAATTCGAAAATGCGCATTCGGTCCCAGTTGGTCGCTCTGCGCGCGCACAGCTTCGGCCCGTCATTCGAAACGGCAGGGCCAAGAGAGCTGATTCGCTGCTAAACCCCTGGGGGCTATCCAATGTGATGGGGCTGTCGCCCGTAGTCCTGTATGCCTGATAACCCGGCATGGTGACGGTGTTGCCCAGCACCGAGAAGTCTCGAACGAATTCACCATAGGCCCCGAGGCTCCGAGCGAAGTTGACGCCTGTGTTTGGACCGGCAGAGAGTGAGGCGTTGGCGTAGACGTCGTCGGTCCACGTGGCTTCGGTCGGGTCGATTGGACTCGTGTGAGCCAAGGTGGCCGCCATCATCGCGAGAGCAGAGATGGCCACGGACACGGACCGCCATCTCACTTTGCATCTAGTCATGGTGCCGCTCCCTGGTGCTGACGACCTGCTTGCGGGGCCAAAATGCCCATACCACCAACATTGCCGTCGCGATAGTGATCCCGGCCATGTACTTGGGCTGGCCTACTGCTGACACTGCGTAGGCGAGACCGGGGGCATGCCACAGAACCTTCCTGACCTCGGTCACCTCGTATGGCTCCGCATCGGGGGAGTCGTTGGCGTCACCCTTCATCACGATCGAGTACGCACCTCCACCGATCGGAGCGGTGGAAACGACCCGGTGTGTCACAGGGAGCTGGCCTTGGCCTCGATTCACGGTTGTCACGTCGCCTATTCGTGCCTCGGATGCGGGAATCAGTCTGACAATCGCGAGCGAGCCTGTCGGAATTGTCGGCGACATCGACCCAGTCTTGAACATGATCAAACTAATGTTGAGGGCGAACGCTGCGATCGTCGCGACAATGCAGACGACCCCGATCGCTGCAAACACGCTGAGCAGCCCGTTCTCAACAGAGGACCACGTTGTCCTGGAGCGTCGCAATGGCGTACCTGAAGTTCCTGGGGCTGCGATGTCCGACATGCGATGGCTCATTGCTACCGAGCTGTTCTCGACAACGGAACGGGAGGCGAGAACGCGGTCTTGCTCACTGGAGCAGATCCTTGCATCGTCGAGCCAGGCCACTGTCAGGCGGGGACGGATATCGCATTGAATCGCCACGTCAGCTGGTTGGCTTGGCCGCCCTGGACCGCGGTGGTCGCCGAGGGGTCAAGGGTTATCCTGAAGCACACTCCCTGAGGTGCCGACGTACTTCCGAAAAGCGTGAGAAGAGGGCTGGCGGATGTCTTAGTCAGCGTTTCATAGTTGAAATCAGGGAGGGTTGGGGCCGGAGTAGGAGCCTTCCCGTTGGTCCCTGCGAAGTTGCAGTTTGTCGGGGGAACGTTGTACAGGCTGATCCGCAGTTTATCGAAGAATGCAAGATTTGCTCCGCCCGCGGGCGCAGTTGGGGCGGTCGCCACCGTGATCGTCGCGTTGTAAGGACTGGTACCGGGACCAACGCGAAGGTTGAGGGGCGCGTACACCGACTGTCCTGGAGACATCGCGGTGGGGGCGACTGTGAAGTTCAACTGGCCGCCCGAGGAAGAACCATAATCCTCCCAACTGGTACCGGCGCTGTCGACGGCGCCCTGGACGTTGAAGGTGCCTGCGTTGAAGCTGCCGCTCACCCACACATCGTCTGTCCACGCAGCAAGAGTCATCGTCGCACCGAGGCCTAAGACGGCTCCCCCGGCTAGGAGCGCTTTTCGCTTGCGACCGCGTGATTGTTGGTCGATAAGGACATGATGTGACATGAAGTGGACTCCGAGGGTGGGACGTCGGCGAAGCGCGAGGCCGGGATGTTCGACCTCGCGTTTCGCCTACAGGGGTCGATCTACCAGGTGCAACGTGCGCTACGCGGCCAGTGGGTCAGTCGGTCTCGGCGGTGAATCGCCACGTGACGGTGGTATTGCTGACGCCCTTGACGTCGTCCTCGTTCGAGTTGAGTTCGACGCCCAGGCACAGTTGCAGTACACCCTGAGTGTTGGGTGCAGTCGGCGCGAGAAGGGCGCTCGGCATCATCGAGTAGTTCACTGACGTATCGGGGCTGGCGTTGATCACACCGGAGAGGGCCGCGGGCGAGGCTCCGATCCCCGCCGTATTGCAGCTCGCCGCAGAAACGCCGGTGTGCACCGTGTAGTCGAGGTTGGTGTCCAACGGATCTCCCGCCGGCCCGGCGGTGATCTGCACCGTGTTCAAGACGATGTCGGAGGCGTCGATCGTGGTGTCGTTGGACAGTCGCAGGGCGATGGGTGCGTAGACCGGCTCGAACGGTACAAGGGTCTGGGGGCGGAAGGGGAATGCCAGTGCTCCGGTGCCATTGGCGGGATTCGAGTCGGGGCCGTCGTAGTTCGCCCATCCGGGGGTCGTGTTGCCGACCGTCCCGGCGCCGGTGACATTGCCCTGGAGTTCGATGGTGCCCGTGTTGAAGACGCCGTCGGCAAAGACATCGTCCGACCAGGCGGCCAGGGTGATCGCGGCACCGAGTCCGAGGACCACGCCGCCGGCGAGGAGAGCCTTGCGCTTGCGGCTGCGCTCCTGCTGCTTCAAGTGATCGTCGGGCGTGGGCGGTTGGTTGGCGTTCAAGGGACGCGCCTTTCCGTGGGGGCCAGGAGACAGGCCCGGAAGTGATGTGGGGTGTCGGCTCGCCCGATCCCGGTCGCTGATCGGCGCCGGGCCCGGCGGACGCCGATAAGGATTGCACATATTTCTTCACAATCAAGAGAGATTGAGATTTTATTATCAAGCCAGTATGGGAGGCGTAGTGGCGCAGATCGTTTCGCGGTTGCGGGACGGGCGGCCAGCGGGACCCCCCGTCGCTAAGCTAATTATCAGACTGGAGTGGCGTGCGGGCGGCGAGGCCCTCTCGGCGTCACGCCCGGAACTCCCGGGCGCTACCGCTGGCATACTCGGCTGTAGTGCCCCGACCACAGCGTCGGTGACCTCACGCTCACACAACCTCTGAGGAGTCGTCGATGCCCCCCACCTCCGCCCTGAAGCTCGGGTACAAGGCCTCGGCCGAGCAGTTCGGCCCGCGCGACCTGGTCGAGTACGCGGTCCTGGCGGAGCAGTCAGGGATGGACTCGGCGACGGTCTCGGACCATTTCCAGCCGTGGCGTCACGACGGCGGGCACGCCCCGTTCTCGCTCGCGTGGATGACGGCCGTGGGGGAGCGCACCGAACGCCTGCAACTGGGCACCTCCGTGCTCACGCCCACATTCCGCTACAACCCGGCGGTGCTCGCGCAGGCCTTCGCCACCATGGCGTGCCTCTACCCGGGCCGCGTGTTCCTGGGCGTGGGCACCGGTGAGGCGCTCAACGAGATCGCCACGGGCCATCAGGGCGAGTGGCCCGAGTTCAAGGAGCGGTTCGCCCGCCTGCGCGAATCGGTCCGCCTCATGCGCGAGCTGTGGACCGGCGAGACCACGTCGTTCGAGGGTGAGTACTACACCACCAAGGACGCGTTCCTCTACGACGTTCCCGCCGAGGGCGTCCCGGTATACATCGCCGCCGGCGGCCCGGTGGTGGCCAAGTACGCCGGACGCGTCGGTGACGGCTTCATCTGCACTTCCGGCAAGGGCATGGAGCTGTATACCGACAAGCTGCTGCCGGCCGTGGAGGAGGGCGCGGGGATCAATGATCGCGACTCCTCCCGGATCGACAGGATGATCGAGATCAAGATCAGCTACGACCCCGACCCGGCCGCGGCGCTGGAGAACTGCCGTTTCTGGGCGCCGCTGTCGTTGACCCCCGAGCAGAAGCACTCGGTGGACTCACCGCGGGAGATGGAACGCCTGGCCGACGAGCTGCCGATCGAGCAGGTGGCCAAGCGGTGGATCGTGGCCTCGGACCCAGACGACGCCGTGGCGCAGGTCGAGAAGTACGTCGACGCGGGCCTGAACCACCTGGTGTTCCACGCGCCCGGCCATGATCAGAAGCGCTTCCTCGACCTGTTCAAGACCGATCTCGAGCCGCGGTTGCGTGAGCTGACGTGATCGGCGAAAGCACAGCGCCGGTCCCTGACAAGGCGAATCTCTCCGGGCTTGAGGGCCTCTTCGGCGAGGCAGAGTCGGTTCGCGTCCTGCACTACCCGCACGAGACGGAGGCCGACGAGGAGGGCCAGACCACTCAGTGGCACTGCGACGTCGTCGTCGTCGACAACGTCCCCGCCCCCGGGTTCACCACCTACGCCACCGTCGGTGCCCGCGAGTTGCCCACCAACGTCACCACGCCCGAGGGGCGACAGATCCGCAGTGAGTTCGTCACCGTGGGTCGCACCGGCCACCGGGCCATGGCCGACGTCCTGGACGCGTGCGCGCTGGCCGTGGCCTCAGGATCCATCCACGTGGCACCGGGTGCGGTGATCCCGAACGCGGTGGGGATCGTCGATTCCGGTCGGCGCTGCGAGCACCTGGTCCTGGCGCCGCCGTTCCTGTGGCCCCGACTGCAGGTGGTCGACGAGACCGGCGGGCCGGACGGAACCGGGCCGCTGCTCACGCGACTACAGGCGGTGCCCATTACCACCGCCGAGATGTCGGCGGTCGCCCGCGACGGCGCCGACTCCTTGTTCGAGCGCCTCGACACGGCCGGTGCCGACGTCACCGACCCGGACCGGCCGAGCGTGGTCTGAGGCGTGACCACCACGCGCGGGACCACAGGGAGGGCCGTGCGGGTGCTCGACACGCCCGCCGGATGGGTGGTGATCGAGGCCACCGCGACCGGCGTGTCGCGCCTGGACCAGGTGGGGACGGACCCGGCCGGTGCGGACCGGGACCTCGCCCCACGGTTCCCCGTGGAACCATCCGGTGACGAGGTGAGCGGCGCCGACCCCGGCGCGGCGGCCGACCACCTCGATCGGCTGGCGAGCCAACTCGAGGCCTACTTCGCCGGTCGCCTGCGTGAGTTCGACGCCCCCGTGGACTGGGCGGCCGCGGGCGTGCACGATGAGTTCTCCCGAGAGGCCTACCGCGAGATCCAGCACATCCCGTACGGCGAGACCTCGACCTATGGGCAGGTCAGCGTGGATGCGGGCCGACCGCGCAACGCCCGCCGGGTGGGGCGGTTGTGCACCCTCGTGCCCGTGCCGTTCGTCATTCCCGTGCACCGGGTCCTCCGCGCCGACGGTGGAATGGGGAGCTGTCCCGAGTACCGCCTGCGGCTCCTCGAGCACGAGCGGCGCAACCTCACCGCGGAGGTCCCGGTTCCTTTTCCCGGCAGCGGCGTGCGGAACGGTGGCTTCTGAGCGGCGGGTCATCCGGAGAACGGTGGACACCCGGCGAGCGGGTCATCCGGAGAACGGTGGGCACCGAACCACCACGTGGATAGTCTGGCGGCAGTCTGACCGCCGACCATGAACCGGGGGAGAGCCCATGACTGTTGGAGATGTCACAACCCAAGGGCCGCAGTCGTTTCCGACGCTCAGCGCCGGGGGCACGGTCGAGAGGTTCCTGCGTGTCCGCCAGCTCACCGACCTCTTGGCCTCCCGCCTGAGCGCCGAGGATCAGATTCCGCAATCGATGACGGCGGCCAGTCCCGCGGCGTGGCACCGAGCGCACACGACGTGGTTCTTCGAGGAGTTCGTACTGGGGCGTCTGCCGGGGTACACCTCGCCCGAGCCGGTCTTCCGGTTCCTCTTCAACTCGTATTACGAGGCCGTGGGACCGCGGCAACCCCGGCCCCAGCGGGGTCTCATCACCCGCCCCTCGGTGGCGGAGATCGGCGACTTCCGGTCGCGCGTCGACGAGGCGGTGGTGGCCGCGCTCGAGGCGGGACGGGTAGACGATCGCGGGCGTGAGCTCCTCGAACTGGGCTGCCACCACGAGCAGCAGCACCAGGAGCTGATGCTCATGGACGCCAAGCACCTGTTCTCCCACAATCCGACCGACCCCGTCTACGTGCACAGGTCCGCGGACCCGGTCGCAGCGGCGCCGGGGGAGACGGACTGGCTCGACGTCGTCGAGGGGGTCGCCAGGGTCGGCGCCGCGGACCCGGCCGACCGCTCCGGGTCCCCCCACGACGATCTGCCCTCCGGCGGCTTCTCCTACGACAACGAACGCCCACGTCACCGGGTGTGGATACCGGGCGGCCAGGTGGCCGGTCGTCAGGTCACGGTGGCGGACTGGAAGCAGTTCATGGCCGATGGCGGGTACTCCCGCCCCGAGTTGTGGCTCTCCGACGGGTGGGCCGCCGTGCAGACCGAGGGCTGGGACGCGCCCGGGTACTGGCGTCGCGAGGACGGCATCGGGGCCCCCGCCGCCACGGACGGGAACGCCTCCGCCGACGGTGACTGGACGACCTTCACCCTCTCGGGCCGCCGGCCGGTGGTCGACGCCGAGCCCGTCTGCCACGTGTCCTTCTATGAGGCCGACGCGTTCGCCCGGTGGGCCGGTGCCCGGCTGCCCACCGAGTTCGAGTGGGAGGTCGCGTCCGCCGGCTGGCGGATCGGGGACGAGCTCGATCCCGACCGGTGCCACCCGCGGCCCGCCACGGACCGGTCGATCGGCGGGGTGTGGGAGTGGACCTCCAGTGCCTACCTGCCCTACCCCGGGTTCGTCACCGAGGAGGGTGCGGCGGGCGAGTACAACGGCAAGTTCATGTCCGACCAGCATGTACTGCGCGGCGGCAGTGCCCTGACCCCGGCGGGTCACACGCGGCCCACCTACCGCAACTTCTTCCCCGCCTCGTCGCGGTGGGCGGCCACCGGACTGAGGCTCGCGCGATGACCGGCACCGAGAATCCGCGTGGGACCACGACCACGACCACGACGACGACGAGGACGACGCCTGCAGACCCCGACACCGCCGCTCTCGAGTCGGACCTTCGCGACGGGTTCTTCGCCGACCCGCCGACCGTTCCGCCACGCTGGTTCTACGACGAGAAGGGCAGTGTGATCTTCGATCAGATCACCAGGGTCGTGGAGTACTACCCCACGCGGGCCGAGGCCGAGATCCTCACGGCCCGGGCACGCGAGATCGTGGCCGCGGCCTCGACGGTGGTCGAGCTGGGGGCCGGGACCTGCGAGAAGACCCGGGTACTCCTCGACGTGCTGACACAGGCCCGCGCGGATGCGCGGTTCGTGCCCGTGGACATCAGTTCCGAGATGCTCGTCGAGAGCTCGCGCGCGCTGGGGCAGGAGTATCCGGGCCTGCGGATCGACCCGGTCATCGGTGACATCACCGCCCTCGAGGGGCCTCTGCCGGGTGAGCCGGGAGGACGGTTGGTGCTGTTCCTCGGCGGTACCGTCGGCAACTTCAGCGAGAAGCAGCGGGCCGGGTTCTTCCGGATGCTTCGTGCGCTCATGGCGCCGGGGGACCGGCTGGCGCTGGGATTCGACCTGGTCAAGAACCCGGACCGGCTGGTGGCGGCCTATGACGACGCCGCCGGCGTCACCGCCGAGTTCAACCTCAACATGCTCGACGTGATCGCCCGGACCGTCGACTGCACCGGTCTCGACCGCAGGGACTTCCGGCACGAGGCCGTGTGGAACGAGACCGAGAGCCGTATCGAGATGTGGTTGCGCGCCGTGCGTGAGGTGCGGATCGATTTTCCGACGCTCGAACGCGGCCGGACCCTGGCCGCGGGTGACGGGATCCGCACCGAGATCGCCCGGAAGTTCGAGCCCCGAGCACTCGTGGACGAACTCGCGGGACACGGTTTCGGCGATGACGCGGTCTGGACCGATACGGCCGGGGACTTCGGGTTGGCCGTCGTCGTCGTCGGGTAGCGGGCGGTCGTCCGTCGTCCCCGGGAGCGGTCGCGAGGCGGGCCGACGACGGTCGGAAACGGTCCGTTGGACTGTCCCGTGCACCACGCCTTCGTCGGTGACGGTCCGTCGGCATGGACCACCCGGGCCGACCCCGCCGCTCCTGGTCGCCGTACCCGGGTGCCGCCCGGGGTCGACAGGCTCACTGATGTCTGGGGCCGCACGGGGTGTACGACGTGTGCCGGGCCGCTCGCGCTGTCACAATGCCCTCGTGCCCGATTCCGCCGCGCCCGATTCCCCCGTAGCCGAGACGCTCCCGCCCGAGCCCGCCGCTCCCACGATCCCGTCCCCGGTGGCCCAGGTCCCCCTCTCCTCCTCCGCGGTCTACGTCGCGGCGCCCGAGGGCGACACCGGGAAGTCGACCGTGGCTCTCGGGCTGCTGCGGATCCTCGCCGGGACCGTCCAGAGGGTGGGGGTTTTCCGTCCGGTCACCGTCGCGCCACGTGTCGCCGGCGCCGGGACCGGACCAGGCGCGGAGTCCGTGACGGGAACAGACCCCACGCGCGACCGCATCGTGGAGATGCTGCTCCAGCACACCACCGTCGATCTCGACTACGAGGACTGCATCGGGGTGACCAATGCCCGGGTCCACGAGGACCGCGAATCGGCGCTCGCCGAGATCGTGGACAGATACCACGTGGTGGCCGCGCAGTGCGATGTGGTGGTGATCCTCGGGACCGATTACACGGGCGTGCCCAGCCCCACCGAGTTCGACTTCAACGCCACCCTCGCGGTGAACCTCGGCGCGCCCGTTCTGCTGGTGCTCCGCGGTGCCGATCGGACTCCGGGGGAGATCGGTACCAACGCCCGACTGACCCTGGAGGAACTCCGACAGGAGCACGCCCACCCGGTGGGCGTCGTCGTCAACCGGTGCGACCCCGAGGACCTGGAGGACATTCAAGCCGAGCTCGCTCCCCTGGACCTGCCCGCCTGGACGTTGCCCAGCCAGGCCCTCCTCACCGCGCCCACGATGGGTGAACTGGTCGAGGCCGTTGACGGCACGCTCTACTCCGGTGACCCGGCGCTGCTGGACCGGGAGGTCATGAACCTCATGGTGGGCGGGATGACCGGCGAGCGCATCCTGGAGCGGCTGGTGGACGGCATGGTCGTGATCGTGCCCGCCGACCGGACCGACGCCGTGCTCGCGGTCCTCACCGCGCACGCAGCGGAGGGGTTCCCGTCGTTGGCCGGGATGATCTGGAACGGCGGTCTCATGCCGAACGCGGCGATGGACCGACTGGTCAGGGGAATGCGCTCGACGTTGCCGATCGTCTGTACCTCCCACGGCACCTACGACACCGCTCGCCTGGCGGCGGACACCCGGGGGCGCGTCTACTCCGGGTCTGGGCGGAAGGTCGAGACGGCGCTGAGCCTGATGGAGACCCACATCGACACCGAGGAGCTGCTGGCCCGTCTACGCGTGGACACCCCCAGTGTGATGACGCCGCAGATGTTCGAGCACCAGCTCCTCGAGCGTGCCCGCGCGGACAAGCGTCACATCGTGCTCCCCGAAGGCGACGACGACCGCATCCTCCACGCCGCTGGCCGGCTGCTGCGTCGAGATGTCGCCGACCTGACCATCCTGGGCGATCCCGAGACCGTGCGCCGACGCGCGGACGAACTGGGCATCGACCTGGCCGGGGCACAGATCCTCGACCCGCGCACGAGTGAGCACGCCGAGCCGTTCGCCCGGATGTACGCGACGCTGCGCGAGCACAAGGGCATGACCCTGGACGTCGCGCGGGACAGGATGCTCGACATCTCCTACTTCGCCACGATGATGGTGTACACCGGCCTCGCCGACGGAATGGTCTCCGGCGCCGCGCACACGACCGCGCACACCATTCGGCCCGCCCTGGAGATCATCCGGACGAAGCCGGGAGTGAAGACGGTGTCCAGCGTGTTCCTCATGTGCCTGTCCGACCACGTGCTGGCCTTCGGCGACTGCGCTGTGGTCCCCGCCCCGACCGCCGAACAGCTCGCCGACATCGCGCTGTCCTCCGCCGAGACGGCCTCCCGGTTCGGAGTGGAACCACGGGTCGCGCTGCTCTCGTACTCCACCGGTGACTCAGGCAGCGGAGCAGACGTGGACAAGGTGCGCGAGGCCACCGAGATCGTCTGCGCGCGCATCGCCGCCGCGGGCGAGGGGGACCCGCTGGCGGACCTCATGGTGGACGGGCCGCTGCAGTTCGACGCCGCCGTCGACCCCACCGTGGCCCGCAAGAAGATGCCGGACTCGCCGATCGCCGGCCGCGCCACCGTGCTGATCTTCCCCGACCTGAACACGGGCAACAACACCTACAAGGCGGTGCAGCGTACCGCCGGCGCCGTGGCGATCGGCCCGGTCCTGCAGGGGCTCCGCAAGCCCATCAACGACCTCTCGCGTGGCGCGCTGGTCGAGGACATCGTCAACACCGTCGCCATCACCGCCGTCCAGGCGCAGGGCACGGCCGACCAGGCGCAGGTCGCGGCCGCAGACCCGGGAGAGGAGTCGTGACCCGCGTCCTCGTCATCAACTCGGGGTCGTCCTCCCTCAAGCTCCAGATCATCGACACCGCCGTCGAGGTGGAGTTGGCGTGGGCGCTGGTCGAACGAATCGGGGAGCCCGTCGGCACCCTGGCCGTGCGCCGCGGTGACCTGTCCGGCTCGCCGGGCGGGGAGCGCACCGTCGAGGCCGCGTTCCCCGACCACACCGCAGCGCTGGGTCGGGTCCTTGAGGAGGCGGGGCGGCTCGGCGCTCACCCCGCCGACCTGGGGGTCGAGGCGATCGGCCACCGGGTGGTCCACGGGGGGCCGGATTTCCACGACCCGGTCGAGGTCACCCCCGAGGTGGAGGCGGGCATCGAGAGGCTCGCGCTGCTGGCGCCCCTCCACAACCCCGCTAACCTGCGAGGGATCCGCGTGGCCCGGGAACTACTGCCGGGCCTGCCGCACGTGGCGGTGTTCGACACGGGGTTCTTCCATACGCTGCCCGCCGCCGCGCACACCTATGCGATCGATCACGCGCTGGCGAAGGACTGGGACCTGCGCCGCTACGGTTTCCACGGCACCAGCCACGAATTCGTCTCGCGCCGCGCGGCAGAGGTACTGGGGCGCCCGTATGACGAGGTGAACCAGATCGTGCTGCATCTCGGCAACGGGGCCTCGGCCTCGGCGATCGCCGGCGGCCGGGCGGTCGACACCTCCATGGGGCTCACACCGCTCGAGGGTCTGGTCATGGGCACGCGTCCCGGTGACCTCGACCCCGGACTGATCATCCACCTCATCCGTGACCGCGGTATGTCGCCGGAGGACGTCTCCACCCTTCTCAACCGTAAGTCGGGTCTGGAGGGGTTGGCGCGGGTGAGCGACTTCCGCGAGCTGGTCGCGCGGGTCGACGATGGTGACCGCGACGCCGTTCTGGCCTACGAGGTGGTCGTCCATCGCCTCCGCCGCTACATCGGCGGATACTGGGCGGTTCTCGGCGACGTCGACGCCATCACCTTCACCGCCGGCGTGGGTGAGAACGTCGCCCGCCTGCGTGCGGACGTGTTGTCCACGCTCGTCGGGTGGGGAGTGGAACTCGACCCGCAGGCCAACGAGGACGGGGCGGGCGAGCGGATCATCTCGCGCGCCGGTGGCCGGGTCGCGGTCCTGGTGATCCCGACCGATGAGGAGTTGGCGATCGCCCGGGCGTGCGACACGGTCCTGGGGTTGGGAAGGTAGGCGGGCGGCGCGGAGCACCCTTTACATAAGAACAACTTTAGTATTACAGTGAGGGCTCTCCTCCCGGGCGTCAGACCGGGCCTGACGAAGCTGGTCGATGACGAAACCCTCAGGATCCGAGCCTGCCGGACGCGCTGCCGAGAGTGCCGCTGAGCCTGCCCGTGAGATGCGGCGCGGCCGGCCACGAGGTCGTCGCAGGAACGGGCTGATCCCTGTCGCTCTCGCGGCCGCGGTCACCCTGGTGCTCGGCGGGGCCTCCGTCGCCCGGGCCGTCTCCGCCTCGCCCCTGGACGCCCACACCGACCTCGAGTTCTCACTCGACGGCGTCACGTGGTCGGACGCGCCGGACCTCGTCCTGGGGTCGTGGGGGTGCGACCTCGCCGGCGGGCCCGCGCACACCGATCCCCGGGGTGCGATCGGGGGCACCCCCGAGGTGGACCCGTGTTCGATGTCGCCGGGCCAGTCGATCGACAGGACCTATCACGTGCGCAACGCCACCACGACGGGGCGGACCGGGCGATACGCGGTGGGGATCGGCGACTACCTGGTCTCCGGCGGGGCCGAGTTCGACGTGAGCAGCACCCTCACGGGCGCCGTTGAGGTCGACTCCCGAACCGTGACCCTCTACGGCCCCGACACCCCCCGTGCCGGGGATTCCCCGGCCCGCGGGACCACGGTGGCGGCTCTCGACCTCGCTCCCGGGCAGACGGCGACGGTGGTCGACGAGGTGTCCGTGCCCCTCGACGTGGAGAACCACACGCAGCGGCAGAGCGTGAGTCCGATGATCTGGGTGTCCTTCTCCGACATCGGGGTGGTGGACACCGACGGAGACGGGTTGCCGGATCTCGCCGAGGACCAGCTCGGCCTCGACCCCACCGACCCGGTCAACCGACTGCCCGACGGCAGGACCGGCCGGAGCTTCGGGCCTGAGGTGTTCCTGCCGTCGGCGTCCGAGGGGATCGTGCTCGACGTGGATACCTCGTCCCTGCCGCCGGGCCTGCGGCTCGAGGACGGGGTCCTGAAGGGCACACCCACGAGGGCGGGGACCTACGACATCGGGTTCGCCGTGACACTGCCCGACGGGGCCACCTACCACTCCATTCGACGAGTGGTGATCCGTCCCGGGGCCGGCGGCGGCTCCGTGGACCTGCCCGACCTCATCTGGCCGGTGGTGATCGTCGGGGTCATCGGACTCATCCTGGGGCCGTTGCTCGGGTCCCTGGGCGGGTCCC
>NZ_JADDKI010000104.1:0-6659 GCF_015356725.1 Dietzia sp. SYD-A1 | reverse complement strand
GGCGCGGTGGTCCTGTCCCAGGAACTGCCCTTCCCGGCCGCGCCGATCATCCTCGGCACCGTCGTGGTCCTGGCCACGGCGGCGATGGCCTGCCTCCTCGCCGCGCGGGACCGATGCCCGCTGCGGTCCCGTCGTCCCGCTGCCACGCCGGCCGCGACACCGGCCTGAACTCGACGGCCGGTTGCCCGCCCGGTTGCCCTGACCGCGCCGTACGCGCACGATGCGCGGCATGGACTCCACTCTGCTCTGGGACGGCTGGGACCCGATCGTCCACTCCGTCGTGATGGTCGCCTGCGGATTCGTCGCCCTGGTCCTCATCCTCCGGGTGTCCGGGCCCCGCACGATGGCCAAGATGACCCCCCTCGACTTCATCGTCGCCGTCACCATCGGGTCGGCGTTCGGCCGGACCCTCACCGCGACCGAGGTGCCGCTCGTCCAGACGGTGCTGGTCGTGGCGCTGCTCGTCGGTATCCAATGGCTGTTCGCCGCGGTCCGTGCACGGTCACCGCGGGTCAGGTCGCTGCTGGACAGCCCGCCGGTCCTCCTCTACTACCAGGGCCGGATGCAGGGCCGGGCCCTACGGAGCCACCGCCTCCTCGAGGACGATGTCCACACCGCGGCCCGGCAATCCGGGAAGGGATCGCTCGAGGAGGTCGCAGCGGTGATCCTCCAGCAGGACGGCAGCCTGGGGGTGATCGGCCGGGACGATCTGGGCGACGCCTCGAGCCTGCTGCCGTTCACCGGCCGACCCGACATCCGGGACAACGAGGGGTGAGGGGTCCGCCCGGGACCGGTGGCGTGAGGAATATCACATAGTTACCGTGGCCCAACGGTGTTAAACGGAGGCGGAGCCATGGATCAGTTCAACCGGAGGGCCTTCCTGGCGCGAGCGTCTCTCCTCGGCGCATTCGTGGGCGCGGGCGTCTCGTTCCCGGGAGCCCTGAACCACTCGATGCGACTCGTGGGACGGGCGAACGCCCAGGCCACCGGCAGCGCGGTCCTCGACGCGGTCGAGGAGTTCTCCCTGGACACCATGCGCGCACTGTGCGTGATGGTCATGCCCGGGCCCGACGAATGGTCGAGACAGCAGGGCACGCCACGCGAGGACCCCGGGCCGATCGAGGTCGGCGGTGGTGAGTTCATGAAGGACCTGTTCGACAACTATCTCGCGATGGGCGACCAACTCGCGCGACCTCTCGCCCTGGGTATGGGAACCGCGCTGGCGGACATGGGCATACCGGCTGAGCCCTTCCTGGGTCTGAGCGAGCCCGACGGTCGCCGCATCGACGAGGTGCTCGGATACGTCTACAGCGATCGCGTGCTCCCGCTGTCCCTGCCCGTCGCCCTGGTCCTCAACACCGGCGCGCTGCTCGTCAATCCCGGTTCGATCACCGGCCCCCTCGGATCGCCGTTCTCCCGGTTGTCGCTCGGGGACAAGTGCCGCGTCCTCGAGGGCATCGAGGGTCCCGTCCCTGAGCTCATCGCGATCGTCGACGGATCATTGCCCGCCCCCCTGCGCGGCTCCGCCTCGGGCTTCCTCCGGTTCGCCGGCGGGATCATGCTCCAGGCCGCCGCGTTCGGTGTGTACTCCGAGCAGAACACCTTCAATCGGCAGACGAGGACGGTGGAGCCGCGCCCGGTCCCCTGGGAGCTCACCGGGTTCCGGCCCACGGGCCTGGTCGACGGCCACCCCGAGTTCGTCGGGTACTACCAGAACCGCACGGAGGTGCCTGCGGATGCGTGACGTCATCGTCATCGGAGCGGGGGGCGGTGGCCCGGTCGTGGCCGCCGAACTGGCCGGGCGGGGCCTCGACGTCCTGATCCTGGAGGGCGGCCCCCGGCACGCCGATCCCGAGAACCAGTGGTCCCACGCCGAGAACGACGCCAACAACCCGAACAACGGCTTCCTCCGGTTCGGACCCGAGGACCGCGACAAGCCCGCGTGGTTCCGGGAATGGACGGACAACCTGTTCATCTGGCAGCTGTCCGGTGTCGGTGGGACCACCCAGCACTACTACGGCAACAGCCCCCGCCCCATGCCCGGCGCGTTCCGCGGGTACACCGGTGCCGACGCCGGAGAGTACGACACCGCCCACCTCTTCCCGTTCAGCTACGAGGAGTTGGTGCCCTACCTGGAATGGGTCGAGGACACCCTCCCGGTGGAGACCGCGGCGATGGGGACGAAGGAGGAGCTGACCTTCCGGGGATGCGAGGGCATCGGTCTCCCGGTCCAGACTTCCCGGAACATCACCCGGCCGGCGTTCCGACCGCAGCAGAACGCGATCCTCCAACCCGGGGGCAACTCGGGACGGACGGACGACGCCAACCTCCTCACCTACCCGCAGGCGACCGGCTGCACCTTCTGCGGCCATTGCTTCCAGGGGTGCTACGTGCCCAGGCGGGCGCCGAGGAACCAGTACGCCAAGCGCTCCACGGACAACAGCTACGTCCCGCTCGGCCTGGCGGCGGACGCGGTCCGCCCCGGGGGGCGGGCGTTCGAGCTGATCGCGGACAGCTTCGTCCAGCGGATCCACCACGAGCAGGAGGGCCCGCACAGCGTCGCCCGGGGCGTGACCTGGCGCAACAACACCACCGGGGAGGTCTTCTCCGAGGACGCCCGGGTCGTGGTCCTGGCCGGAGGGGTGACGGAGAGCCCGCGACTGTGGTTCAACAGCGGGCTACCCAACCCGAACGACTGGGTCGGTCGCGGCCACACCGACCACCACTTCGACTGGGTGGTGGGCAGCTTCGACGAGTACACGGGCAACTCCAAGGGCGCCAACTCGGCCGCGCGGATGGACTGGCCGGGTCGCGGAGGGATGGAGAACGTCGGGCTGGGCCCGGCGATCCAGGCCTTCACGCTCTCCCTCTCGGACTCAGGGGTGCGCGGGGTCTACGACAACGGCCGGGGCCTGTACGGGCCGTGGGACGGGCCGTCGGGCCGACTCGTGGGCAACGAGCTCAAGGACCTCATGATGGGCGGGATCGACACCCTGCTCAACTTCCTCGTGATCACCGACGACCACGTGCAGTCGAGGAACCGGATCACCCCGTCCCTCTTCCCCGCCGACGAGAACGGCGCGCCCGCCAAGGTGGACGTGACCCTGCGCGACCGCTCCCCCAGAACGCAGGAGAACCGGGAGTTCATGGTGCACAAGTCCGTGGAGATCATGCGGGCCGCCGGGGCGAAGAAGGTGTACCGGCTCGACTGGGCGCCGCTGCTGCTCCACGTGCACTCGTCGATGCGGATGGGTGAGTCCGACCAGAATTCGGTGCTCGACGCCAACGCCGAGGCCCGGTGGGTCAAGCGATTGTTCATCGCGGACAACTCGGCCCTCGCCAACGCACTCGGCGGACCCAACCCGACCCTGACCACCCAGGCGCTCGCCACCCGCACGGCGGAGAAGATATTCCAGCTGTACTTCGGCGGGGACCCGTGGGTGCGCGCCGAGGCACCGGTGGTCAGCACGGATCCCAGGATCTCCGCGCGCATGAACGCGATGGGACTCTGAACGGGCACTCTCCGGTCGCCCCCCCGGCCCCGTTCGCCTCTCCACACGGACACGGAGTGATAGTTTTCCTTCATCTCCGGTCGTCGCGTCGGGAAGGCAAGCCATGTGCACGAGAACCCTCTGGTCCCCCTCCGAGAACCTTGTCCTGGCCGGCCGCACCATGGACTACGAGGTCGATCTGCGGACCAACCTCTGGGCGTTCCCGCGGGGCATGACCCGCGACAACGGCGTGGACGACAGTCTGACCTGGACCTCGACGTACGGCAGCGTGGTGGCCGCGGCCTATGACCTCGCGAGCACCGACGGGATCAACGAGGCGGGCCTGGCGGGACATCTGCTGTGGTTGGCGGAGTCCGATTACGGCGACCGCGACCCGGAGCGTCCGGCGCTGAGCGCCTCGGCGTGGGTGCAGTACATGCTGGACAACTTCTCCACCGTCGCCGACGCCGTGGACTGGATGCGGCGGTCCCGGGTCCAGATCCGGACGTCCGGGGATCCGGTCACCGGCGCGACCGTCACCGTTCACCTGGCGCTCGACGACCGCAGCGGGGACTCGGCGATCATCGAGTACACCGACGGCGAACCCCACATCTGGCACGACCGGTCCTACACGGTGATGACCAACTCGCCCCCGTTCGCCGAGCAACTCGACCGTCTGCGGGAGATCGAAGGTTTCGGCGGTGACCGCCCCCTGCCCGGCGGCACGGACGCCGACGAGCGTTTCGCCCGCGCGGCCTACTACCTGGACCGGCTCCCGGCGCCCACCGACCGGACGGGGGCGGTCGCGGAGTTGCTGAGCGTGATGCGCAACGCGTCGCAGCCGTTCCGCACGCCGGAACCGGGCCATCCGAACGCCTCCACGACTCTGTGGCGGACCATCACCGACCACGTCGACGGCGTGTACGTCTTCGAGGACACCAGTCGGCCCAACATCGTCTGGACCCGGTTGGACGCACTCGACCTGTCCGAGGGCGCACCGGTCCGCAAACTCGATCTGGTCGCCGACACCGGGCTCGAGGGCGGACTGGTCGGGGAGGTCAGCGCGCACTTCGAGGTGGCGGCGCCGATGGAGTTCCTCCGCGCGTCCTGAGCAGGGGACGGTCCCCGTGGGCGACCGGCCCCGCACCCCGCGAGGAGAGTCCGGGGTCACGCGGGCGGCACGACCCGGTACCCTCATGTGCCAGCACTGTTAACGCATCCGGCCCCTCACGCTCACCCGTGACCGTAGACAAGGCATGGCACATGGCATTCTCACGCGCGAAGCTCTTCACCGGACTGGTGGCCACCTCGGCGCTCGTCCTCGCAGGCTGCACAGGCGGCACCGAGGACGGCACGGCCGGTGACAGCGGGGAGTCGTACACGATCGGCATCAACCAGCTCGTCCAGCACCCGGCGCTCGACGCGGCCACCGCGGGCTTCAAAGAGGCCTTCGCCGACGCCGGCGTCGAGGTGGAGTTCAAGGAGCAGAACGCCAACGGCGAGCAGGGCACCGCCCTGACCATCGCGCAGCAGTTCGCCGCCGACGACCTGGACCTCGCCCTGGCGGTGGCGACCCCGGCCGCCCAGGCCATGGCCCAGAACATCATCAACATCCCACTGCTGTTCACCGCGGTCACCGACCCGGTCTCGGCCGAGCTCGTCGAATCCATGGAGGAGCCGGGCGCCAACGTCACCGGCACCTCGGACGCGGCCCCGATCGACGAGCAGCTCGAACTGCTCAAGCAGATCGTCCCCGACGCCGAGCGCGTCGGCATCGTCTACGCCTCCGGGGAGGTCAACTCCCAGGTCCAGGTGGACCAGGCCGAGGAGGCCGCCGGACCGCTCGACCTGGAGATCGTCACCCAGACCGTGACCTCGGTCAACGAGATCCAGCAGGCCGTCGAGGCCCTCGGCGACGTCGACGCGATCTACGTCCCGACCGACAACATGGTCGTCTCCGGTATCGCCGCACTCGTCCAGGTGGCGGAGACCAAGCAGATCCCCGTGATCGCCGCGGAGGAGGGCACCGTCGAGGGCGGGGCCGTCGCCACCCTGGGCATCGACTACACCGAGCTCGGCCGCCAGACGGGCGAGATGGCGCTGCGCATCCTGCGCGACGGCGAGGACCCCGCCACCATGCCGGTCGAGACCGCTGCCGAGTTCACCTACGTCGTCAACGAGGACGCCGCCGAGCGCCAGGGCGTGACCATCCCGGAGGACATCCTCGCCGAGGCTGAGAAGAAGTGATCGGATCCGTCGAGGTAGGCCTGATCTACGGGGTCATGGCGCTGGGGGTCTACCTGACCTTCCGCGTGCTGAACTTCCCCGACCTCACCGTCGACGGCAGCTTCACCACCGGTGCCGCCACCGCGGCGACGGCACTCCTCGCCGGCTGGAGCCCGGTGATCGCGACCCTCGCGGGATTCGCCACCGGGTTCCTGGCCGGCATCGTCACCGGCCTGTTGCACACCAAGGGCAAGATCGACGGGCTGCTGGCCGGCATCCTCACCATGATCGCCCTGTGGTCGGTCAACCTGCGGATCATGGGCAGCGCCAACGCCCCGTTGCTGCGCCAGGAGACCGCGTTCACCCCGCTCCGTGAGGCCGGAATCCTCGGCACCTGGGCCGGAGTGGCTGTCCTCGCGGTGGCCGTGGGACTTCTCGGACTCGTCGTGATCTGGTTCCTCACCACCAATCTGGGCCTGTCCATCCGAGCCACGGGCGACAACGGCCCGATGATCTCGTCTTTCGGCGTGTCGACCGACTTCACCAAGACCCTCACCCTGGCGCTGTCCAACGGCCTCGTGGGCATGTGCGGCGCGCTGCTGGCGCAGTACCGGGGCTTCGCCGACATCTCGATGGGCATCGGCATGATCCTGGTCGGCCTGGCCTCGGTCATCCTGGGGCAGGCGATCCTCGGCCAGCGCAGGTTGTGGCTCGCGGTGTACGCCGTGATCGTGGGCGCGGTCCTCTACCAGTTCATCATCGCCGTGGCGCTCGAGGTGGGGCTCAACCCGAACGACATGAGGGCGGTCACGGCGATCCTCGTGGTGATCGCGCTCCTCGCACCCAGGTGGAAGTCCGTGGGCGGTCGGTTCGGCCGCAAGCCCACCACGGCGGCCGCCGCCAACGAGCGGGCGATGGCGGGCGGCGGGACCACTGTCGAGG
>NZ_JADDKI010000103.1:0-5456 GCF_015356725.1 Dietzia sp. SYD-A1 | reverse complement strand
GACCAGGCCACCCCACCGCAGATGCAGACCGCCCCCGCCGACCCGGCCCTGCGCGAATCCGCCACCTTCCCGCGTTCGGTGATCCACGAGATCCAGCGCGCGGCCGCGACCGGGATCTACGACATCCGCGGCTGGGGTGCCAAGCGGAAGGTGCCGCACTTCGACGACCTGCTCTTCCTGGGCGCCTCCATGTCGCGCTACCCGCTCGAGGGATACCGCGAACGCTGCGGCACCGACATCACCCTGGGCACCCGACACGCCACGAAGCCCCTCCGGCTGGACATCCCCGTGACCATCGCGGGGATGAGCTTCGGTGCCCTGTCGGCGCAGGCCAAGGAGGCCCTCGGGCGCGGGGCCAGTGCCGCGGGCACCTCCACCACCACGGGTGATGGTGGGATGACGGCGGAGGAGCGCGGCCAGAGTTCGAAGCTCGTCTACCAGTACCTGCCCTCGCGCTACGGGATGAACCCCGTCGACCTCCGCAAGGCCGATGCCATCGAGGTGGTCCTGGGGCAGGGCGCCAAGCCCGGTGGGGGAGGCATGCTCCTGGGACAGAAGATCTCCGACCGGGTGGCACAGATGCGGACCCTGCCCCGGGGGATCGACCAGCGTTCGGCCTGCCGGCACCCGGACTGGACAGGCCCCGACGACCTCGCCATCAAGATCCTCGAGTTGCGGGAGATCACCGGGTGGGAGAAGCCGGTGTACGTCAAGGTCGGCGCGACCCGCACCTACTACGA
This sequence comes from Dietzia sp. SYD-A1, assembly GCF_015356725.1. Taxonomy (NCBI): domain Bacteria; kingdom Bacillati; phylum Actinomycetota; class Actinomycetes; order Mycobacteriales; family Dietziaceae; genus Dietzia; species Dietzia sp. SYD-A1. Next base: position 4,716 of record NZ_JADDKI010000103.1, on the reverse strand, counting down.
CGTCAAGCTGGCGGTGAAGGCCGGCGCGGACGTGGTGGTGGTGGACGGGATGCAGGGCGGCACCGCCGCGACGCAGGACGTGTTCATCGAGCACGTGGGCATCCCCACCCTCGCGGCGATCCCGCAGGCGGTGCAGGCCCTGCAGGAGATGGACCTGCACCGGAAGGTGCAGCTGATCGTCTCCGGCGGGATCCGCTCGGGGGCGGACGTGGCCAAGGCCATGGCCCTGGGCGCCGACGCCGTCGCGATCGGGACGGCCGCGCTGATCGCGCTGGGGGACAACGACCCCCGCTACGAGAAGGAGTACCGCGCCCTCGGCTCGGCGGCGGGGTTCTACGACGACTTCCAGGACGGGCGTGACCCGGCCGGGATCTCCACCCAGGACCCGGACCTGGCGCGACGACTGGATCCGGAGGCAGCCGGTCGGCGCCTGGCCAACTACCTGCACGTGCTCACGATGGAGGCTCAGACCATCGCGCGGGCCTGCGGTAAGTCCCACCTGACCCACCTGGAGCCGGACGACCTGGTGGCGCTGACGATGGAGGCCGCCGCGATGGCGCGCGTGCCGTTGGCGGGCACCGACTGGATCCCCGGCCGCGCGGGGCGGGAGTTGTAGATGACCGTCGTACCGGACGATCGGACCGGGGCCGGACCCGCGCCGGTCACGGGTGGTGACTTCCGCGGGGCGGCGACGATGACTACCGTCGAGGACATGGCAGCCGGCCGGGATGACGAGCGGAGGGTCGTCCACCAGGCGGCGCCGCGTGAGCTCCCCGTGGACGTGCCCACCGGCAACGATCTCGAGCGGATCATCGGCTTCCACGTCCGCAGACTGCGTCTGGCGGAGAACCTGGGGGTCGCGGAGATGGCCCAGCGGATCGGCATCTCCAAGGCGATGCTGTCCAAGATCGAGAACGCGCAGACGTCGTGCTCGCTGAACATGCTCGCAAAGCTCGCCACCGGGCTCGACGTGCCGGTGACCTCGCTGCTGCGCGGCGCGGACACCCGACGCGACGCGGTGTTCACCCCGGACGGGCAGGGGGCGACGATCGTCGGCCGCGGCACGTCGGTGGGCCACGACTACGAACTGCTCGGCGCGCTGCGGGGACCCAACAAGCGGATCGAACCCGTCCTGGTGACGTTGACCGCCGAGTCGGAGACCCATCCCCGTTTCCAGCATCCCGGTACCGAGCTGCTGTACATGCTCTCCGGCGACATGATCTACCACCACGCCGAGTCCGAGTACCGACTCCGCCCGGGGGACTCCCTGCTCATCGACGGGGAGGGCGTCCACGGGCCGGTGGCGATGCTGGAACTGCCCATACGCTTCCTCTCGGTGACCGCCTACCCCGACGGCGTCGACGGCTGAACTGCCCGGCCCGCCCAGCTCAACGCAGTCCGACCCACTCCGCTTCGCCCACGCCGCACCGTCCCCTCCGAGGGGGCGTGACACACCCGTACCTTCCGCACCGTCTACCTTCCGCACCGTCCGGACGTTCCGGACCCCCGAGGAGCCCGTCATGACCATCCCGGTCGCCACCACCGTCACCTCGCTGATGTCCGCGATCGCGGACGTCGGGACCGACCCGACGCGGGGCGGGTACAGCCGCCCCGTCTACTCCCGCGCGGAGCTGGACCTGCGCGAGTGGTTCCTGGCCGAGGCGGCCGCGCGGGGTCTGGACACCGAGACCGACCGCAACGGGATCATCTGGGCCTGGTGGAATCCGGCCGGCCATCCGCTGGAGGGGGCGGTCGTCACCGGCAGCCACCTGGACTCCGTGCCCGGGGGAGGAGCCTTCGACGGCCCACTCGGCGTCGCCTCGGCGCTCGTGGCGGTGGATCATCTCCGGGCCCGCGGGGTGCGGCCCCGGCGGGCCCTGGCCCTGACGGTCTTCCCCGAGGAGGAGGGGTCACGGTTCGGCCGCGCGTGCCTGGGATCGCTGCTGCTCACCGGCTCCATGGACGCGGCCACCGCGGCGCGCCTGACCGACGACGACGGCACCACCTACGCCGAGCTGTGCGCCGCCAACGGGCTGGATCCGGCGCGCCTGGGCCGCGACGAGGACGCGTTGGGACGGATCGGTCGGTTCGTGGAGCTCCACGTGGAACAGGGCCGGGGTCTGATCGACCTAGACAATCCGGTCGCGGTGGCCTCGTCCATCATCGGCCACGGGCGCTGGCGGATCAGCTTCACCGGCCAGGGCAACCACGCCGGGACCACCCTGCTGGCGGACCGCCGCGACCCGATGATCCCGGCCTCCCGCACCGTCCTCGACGTCCGGCGCATCGCCCGCGCCCACCGGGGCGCCCGGGCGACCGTGGGACGGATCGTGCCCACCCCCGGCGGCACCAACGTCATCGCCTCCCGGGTCGATCTGTGGCTGGACGTGCGCCACCCCGACGACGCCGTCACCGCTCGGATGGTCCACGAGATCGCGGAGGCGGCGTCGGTGGCGGCCGCGCGCGAGGGCTGCGGGAGCTCGATCGTGCAGGAGTCGCTCAGCGGCTCGGTGACCTTCGACCCGGTGTTCCGTGACCGGCTGCTCGACGATCTGCCCGGGGTCCCCGTCCTGGCCACGGGGGCGGGCCACGACGCCGGTGTCCTGGCCGCGCACGTCCCCACCGCGATGCTGTTCGTCCGCAACCCCTCCGGGGTGTCGCACTCCCCGGAGGAGCACGTGGAGGACGCCGACGCCGAACGGGGCGCCGAGGCGTTGGCCGACGTTCTTTCCGACCTGCTCACCTGCGATGACCTCCCGGCTCCCGACGCCGCCTGACCCACACACCACGAGAGAGTGATCCCCATGACCGACACAGCGCACCCGGCCGAGACGGCTCAGCGGGCCGAGACAGTGAAGTTCCTCGTGATCGGCGGGGGACTCGAAGGGTTGTCGATCGCCTGGAACCTGGCCGAGCGCGGCGAAACAGACGTCCTCGTCGTCGAGAAGGACACCCTGTGTTCCGGTATGACCGGAAAGTCCAGCGGCATCGTCCGCTGCCACTACGGTTCGCCCACCATGGCGGCCCTGAGTTGGCACAGCATCCCGGTGTTCGAGAACGCGACCGAGCTGCTGGGCGACGACATGGCGTTCCGCCAGTGCGGCTACGCGGTGATCGTCGGCGAGGAGAACGTGATCCCGCTGCGCGCGAACGTGGCCATGCAGCAGAGCCTGGGCATCGAGACCGAACTCATCGCGCCGGACCGGATGGCGGAGCTGTGGCCCGGCCTGAACGTCGACGACGTGGCCGCGGCGGCATGGGAGCCACGCGGCGGTCGCGGGGAGGCGTACATGACGGGGATGGCGTTCGCCGCCGCCGCCCGCCGACACGGGGTCCGGGTCCGCCAGAGCACCCGGGTCACGTCGCTGCTGCGGGGGCGGGGCGACCGGGTGGTGGGAGCCGAGTTCGCGGACGGCACCACGGTGCACGCCGAGCAGGTGATCCTCGCGACCGGGGTGTGGGCGCCGCAGCTCGGCGCCACCGTCGGTCTGGACCTGCCCGTCCGGGCCCAGCGCGCGCAACTGGTGCTGGTGGATCAGGGCGAACCGCTTCAGCACGTGCCCACGCTGTCGGACCTGGTGGGACTGCAGTACCTGTGCCGCGAGCCCAACGGGGAGATCCTCGCCGGCAACTCCGACCACCACGCACCGCAGTACATCGATCCGGACTCCTACTCCAACCGCGCCGACGACTCGACGATCGAGAAGGTCGTGGAGCGGCTCATGCACCGCCTTCCCGATATGCCGGATCCGGCGATCACCGGCAGCTACGTCGGGGCGTACGACACCACACCCGACTACAACCCGGTGATCGGCCCGTCACCCCTCGACGGGTTGTTCCTGGCGGTCGGCTTCTCGGGGCACGGGTTCAAGATGTCGCCCGCGGTCGGTCGACTGGTCGCGGAGTTGCTGCTCGACGGGACGACGACGATGTCGGGTGTCGACCCGACGGACTGCCGCCTCTCACGGTTCGCCGAGGGCAGGCCCACGATCAGCCTGAACCCGTACGTGGGCGCGGGCGAGATGCGCTGAACCGAGCCCGCCGGCGTCGCCACTCGCCTCCCCGCGGCCGCCCAGCGCCGGTCATCCCGCCCGGATCTCCCCGGTGACGAGGTGCGCCACATGACCGGTCACCCAGATGCCGGTGCCAGGGGCGTCGTCCGACCCGGCCGATATCGCCACGCGTCCCTCGCGGCCGAGCGCGGTGCCCTGTCGGGCGGTGTAGCGCGCGGGCAGCGTGCCGTTGCCGGTGAGCCACACGGCCAACCCCGCCTGGAAACTCCCCGTCACGGGGTCTTCCGGGATGCCGGCCGAGACGGGGAAGAATCGCACCTCGACCTCGGGTCGGTTCCCTCTGGCTGTCGGGTGTGGGCCGACGACCCCGACACGGTCCCCGGCCAGAGCCCTCATGTCGGGCCTGGCGGCGAGAACGGTCTCGGCGTCGCGCAGGAGCAGCGCGCAGGAGCCGGGGCCGTTGTCCACCCACGAGTGGTCCACCACGTCGTCGCGGCGCAGTCCCAGCCCCGACGCCAGCCGCTCCACCTCCGCGTCGGCGAGGGGGCCCGACCTGATCAACTCCGGTGCGGCGAACGACCAGTCGCCGGCGCCCTCGTCGCGGACGGTGACCGGTCCGATCCCGCATTCCTGGACGATCCTCCCCGGCGTGCGGGGCCGTCCGCCCGCCGCGCGCCACGCCGCGCAGGCCCCCAGCGTGGGG
>NZ_JADDKI010000102.1:0-2570 GCF_015356725.1 Dietzia sp. SYD-A1 | reverse complement strand
CCCCGCGACGGTCGCTCGCGCGCCCGCGGCCAGCCGGACGTGGTCGGCCAGGACCCGGTCCACCGTCCGGGAGACCTCCTCGGCGTATCGGCGGGGGTCGAGGAGATAGCCGTTGACACCCGCTCGGACCAGGTCGCGGGGGCCGCCCTGGTCGGGGCCCACGACCGGCACCCCGGAGGACTGGGCCTCCTGGATGGACTGGCAGAACGTCTCGAACTCGCCGGCGTGGCAGAACACGTCGAGGGTGGCGTAGGCCTGACCGAGCTGGTCGCCGTGGAGTTCGCCGGTGAAGATGGCGTGTGGCATGGCGGCGCGGAGGGCGGGGCGGTCCGGCCCGTCGCCGACGATGACGAGGCGCAGGTCCCCGTCGGGACCCGAGCGGTCGGCGAGTGCCCGGAGCCGCTCGACGTGCTTCTCGGGGGCCAGGCGACCGACGAACCCCACGACGGGCCGGCCGTCCGGGGACCACAGTTCGTGGAGGGCCTGGCTGCGCCGGGACGGGGCGAACCTCTCCGAGTCGACCCCCCGCCCCCATCGGTACAGGCGCGGGATGCCGTGCGCCGCCAGATCCTCCATCGCGGCGGTGGACGGAGCCAGGGTGCGGTCGCAGGTCGAGTGGATGGCGCGGGTCCACGCCCAGGCGGCCTCCGCCATCGCACCGATCCCGTATGAGGTGGAGAACCCCGCGACGTCCGTCTGGTAGATCGCCACCGACGGCACGTCCAGCGCGCGCGCCGCCGCGGCGCCGGCCGCTCCGAGGACGAAGGGGGAGGCCAGATGGACCACGTCGGGAGAGAAGTGCCGCAGCGCGTTGTAGACGCTCGGGCTGGGGGCGCCCACGGGCAGAGAGGACACCACCGGAACGCGGACGGCGGTGACCCGGTGGACCGGATAACCCAGGTGGTGCTCCGGTCCGGGGTCGGGCTCTCCGGGGGTCCCGAGCAGGGGCGCCACGGCGCTGACCAGGGGGTGAGACCGGACCGCATCGGTGGCACCCCGTCGCAGGCCGACGTTGCCGGACGGCGCGACCACCAGGCAGTCGTGGCCGTGTCGACGTGCGTACTCGAGGACCCGGAGGACGGAGTTGGTCACCCCGTTGACGCTGGGCAGGAACGATTCGGTGACGATGGCTACGCGCACACCGTCACTGTCTCCCGCCCGGGCCACCGGACGGTGATCAGCGCGGGACGGTGCGGGGAACTCGTGGTGACGGTCTGTGAACCCCCGGTGACGCCGCGGCGTACGCGAGCGCCGCGAGCGGGAGCGTCACCGCGGGGATGGACAGGGCGGGCACCACGGCGACCGTCCAGCTCCGGCCCGAGACGCGCACGAGGTCGGGGTTGGCGCGGCGGAACTCGACCTGCACCCGCTGACCCTCGACCAGCCCGATCGGGTAGAAGACGCCGGTCACCGGGCGGACGTGGCGGCCGCCGCCGGCGTCGAACTCCACCGCGGCACGCCGATCGGTGACCTCGGTGACGGTGGCGGTCGTACTCCCCATGTCGCGGTCGATGCGCTGGTCGTTGACGAAGCACGCCACCAGGATGAGCGCTGCCGTCAGGAGCGAGAACGCGGCGACGACGACCGCGGTGACCCGGACGATCCACCGGGTCCGGACCGCCCGGCGGGCCCGCCTCGCCTCGAGCGTCCTGCTCACCCCCCGGCCGCCTCGGACCGCATGGCGGCGTGGAGGTCGCGCAGCCCGGAGCGGTCGGTGGCCACCCGCACCACCCTCGTTCCGGCGGGCACGATGTCGCGGTGCGCGACGGCCGCCTCGGAGAGCAGCTGCTCGAGCCCGTCCGGGTCCGTGTCGACGAAGGGGATGCCGAACCCGGCGCACAGGGCGGCGAGGTCCGCCCCGTGCGGGGTGCCGAACACGCGCTCGAAGTCGGTCGCCAACCGGGGGTCGCCCTGTTCGAGGAGGGCGAAGATCCCGCCCCCGTCGTCGTCGGCCACCACGATGGTCAGATCGTCGGGCTGCTCCTCCGCCGGCCCCAGCAGCAGACCCGACACGTCGTGCAGGAAGGTCAGGTCGCCGAGCAGGGCGATGGTCCGGCCCGGTGCCGCCAGCGCGACCCCGATCGCGGTGGACACCGTGCCGTCGATCCCGGACGCACCCCGGTTGGCGTAGACGGCGACATCCGGGTCGAGCGGGCCCACCAGCGACAGGTCGCGGATGGCATTGGAGGCACCCACGACGAGATGGTCGCCACCCCGGAGGCCACGGGCCACCGCCCGGGCCACGTGCACCCCCGTGGGAGCTGCGCTCTCGAGGTGGGCGTCCAGGACCCGGTCGACGGCGGCCCGGGCGCGGGCGTCGGCGCGACCGGTGACGTCGGTCCACTCGGAATCGACGCCCCACCCGGTGAGGACGGAATCGGCGAACTCGGCCGCGCTGCCTGTCGGGTTGGGGGCGTGCGGGCCCGCGTCGAGGATCACGAGGTCCACGTCCGGGTCGGCGAGCAACCGGGTGATCGAACGGTGCAGGGTCGGCCGCCCGGTCACCACCACCTGCTCCGGCCGAACGGCGGGGACCGCGAGGGGATGCACCGGGTGCAGCGGAACCGGGG
>NZ_JADDKI010000101.1:0-4709 GCF_015356725.1 Dietzia sp. SYD-A1 | reverse complement strand
GCCCACACCGCGGGAGTCCCGCCCGGCCGCGCCGCGCGAGCGGCGCCCGCCTACGCTGGGCGGATGAACTCAGGGAACCCCCGCTCCACCGGCCGGAACCGGTCACTTCTCCTCGTGGTGCTGGTCGCCGTCCTGGCGGTGGCCGCCGCGGTCGTGACCGTGCTCGTCTCGTCTGCGACGTATGCACCGGGGGTCCGCACCCTGTCCCCGACGACCCAGGTGGCCGCGGGCTCGGACCACGTCGACCCCTATACCGGGCTCGTCATCCGTGTCCCCGAGGGCTGGCAGGCCGAGTCGGGCGAGCAGCTGGTCTTCGGCACCACCGCGCTGACCCCCGACAGGGAGGCGGGGGACGGGGAGACCGACCGCTCGGACGGGATCGTGCTCACGGGCGCGCTCACGGAGGACCTGTTCGACCCGCGCGATCCGGACAACCGGCGGGCGGCGATCACCCTGGCCGGTGGGATCGGACAGTTCTTCCTACCGGTCCCGGGGCAGCCGGTCGAGGAGCGGGCGGAGGAGATCGCCACCGGTGTCGGCGACGGCTGGTCCGTGTCGTTCCGAGTGCTCCCCGTCGCCGACCAGGAATTCATCGGCCCCGAGGGCGCGCTCGTGTACACCGCGGTCGTCGGGGAGGGCGCGCAGCGCTACTGGCTCACGTACATCGGTCTGCCGGGTGACGGCACCCTGCACTCACCCCGCGCCGAGTGGGCGGACGAGATCGTCGATCGACTGCGGCCCACCGAGGCGGCCGACACCCCACTAGCGCGACCGGGTGAGCACGCCTGACCCCGGCTCAGGGCCGCATCCGCCGGAAGCCGACCACCGGGTTCCCGTCGGACAGTCCGTCCCGCGGTGCGCACACCTGCTCCACCTGCGCGCGGGCCTGATCCCGCACGGGGGTGGCCGGGTCGAGCACCGAGAGGTACTCGGAATGCTCGGCGAGCGCGTCCACGGCGAGTTCGACGAACCCGCTCACGTCGACGTAGTGCGTCATCTCCGGCGAGGACTCGAACCACATCTGCGGCCGCCCCTCCGCTGCATCGACCCCCACCGCCGCGACCAGGTCGTCGTACGCGGCCCCCACCGCCGCGCCGAACTCCATGTGATCACTCTGGTTGGGCTTCCCCGGAGCGAACTCGTCCCCGGAGAACAGGGAGACCACGACGTCGGGGCGGTGCCGGCGGATGGAGTCGGCGACGGCGTCGCGGAGCTCCGCGTCATTGACGATCCGGCTGTCGGGGAAGCCCAGGAACTCCACCCGGTCGACACCGACGATCGCCGAGGAGCGCCGCTGCTCCTCCTCGCGGACCGGGCCCGCGACCTCGGGCGGCATCCCCTCGATGCCGGCCTCACCGCTGGAGGCCAGCACGTAGACGACGCTCCGGCCCTCGGCCGTCCAGCGGGCCACCGCCGCGGACATCCCGTACTCGGGGTCGTCGGGGTGCGCCACCAGGACCAGACAGCGGGTCCAGTCGGTGGGGAACGGCTCGGGTGCCGGGGAAGGGGTCATGCCCCGAGTATGGCCCCGCGCGCCCCGGCGCGCGAGAAGTCGCGTCGGGACGCCGTCGTATGCTCGACCCGCACCCCGTCGGCGTCGTATCCCGCCGTGACCCCTGCCGTATCGCCCGTCGCATCACTCCGGAGGCCCAGCCGTGTCCGCACTCTTCCCCGACTACCGCCCGTCCTGGGAGACCGATGATCACCGGCTGTTGCGCGAGCACGCCCGCGCCTTCTTCGCCAAGGAGATGACGCCCCACCAGGAGAAGTGGGCCGCGCAGAAGCACGTGGACCGCGAGACCTGGCTCCGCACGGGTGACGCGGGGCTCATCTGTCTCGACGTGCCGGAGGAGTTCGGCGGCCAGGGCGGAGACCCGGGCATGGAGTACCTCGTGACCGAGGAGCTCGTCTACTCCGGCGACACCGCCTTCGGGATGGGCGTGGGCTCCACCATCACCCCGCACTACATCGCCAACTACGCCACCGACGAGCAGAAGCGGCAGTGGCTGCCGAAGATCTGCTCGGGCGAGTGGATCTCCGCGATCGCCATGACCGAGCCCGGCGCCGGCTCCGATCTGCAGGGCGTGCGCACCACCGCCAAGTGGGACGGCGACTCGTACGTCATCAACGGCTCCAAGACCTTCATCTCCAACGGCGGCTCCGCCGACTTCGTGGTGGTGGTGGCCAAGACCGACCTCGACGCCGGCCACAAGGGCATGGCCCTGTTCGCCGTGGAGGCCTCGACGCCGGGCTTCGAGCGCGGACGAGTGCTGGAGAAGATGGGCCGCCACGGCGCCGACACCGCCGAGCTGTTCTTCAACGACATGCGCGTGCCCGCCGCCAACCTGCTCGGGGGCGAGGAGGGGCAGGGCTTCTACCAGCTCATGAACCAGCTCCCGCGCGAGCGCCTGGCCATCGCCGTGGACGCGCTCGCCATGGCCGAGGCCGCAGTCGTGGAGACCCTCGAGTACACCCGCGATCGACAGGCCTTCGGCAAGACGATCCTGGATTTCCAGAACACACGGTTCGAACTGGCGGCGTGCAAGACCTCCGTCATGGCCTCCCGCACCTTCATCGACCACTGCATCACCCGTGAGATCGACGGCGAGCTGGACGCCGTGACCGCCTCGATGGCCAAACTCCAGGCCACCGACATGCTCGACGATGTGGTGGACCGCTGCCTCCAGCTGTTCGGGGGTTACGGCTACATGATGGAGTACCCCATCGCGCAGAAGTTCGCGGCCGCCCGGGTCATGCGGATCTACGGCGGCACCAACGAGATCATGAAGGAGGTCATCGGCCGGGCGTTGTGACCCACCGGGTGAGGGCGCCGAGAGGCTACTATCGACAGTCGTCGATACATTCTGCCGGGGAGTCACCGTGACCGATCGTCCGTCCGTCCTCTTCGTCTGCGTCCACAACGCGGGCCGCTCACAGATGGCCGCGGCCTACACCGAGCACCTGTCCGGAGGCGCGGTGGAGGTCCGCTCGGCCGGGTCGGCGCCAGCGGACTCGATCAACCCGGCCGTCGCCGAGGCGATGGCGGAGGACGGCATCGACATCTCGGCGGCCACGCCGAAGGTGCTCACCACCGGGGCGGTCCGGTCGAGCGACGTGTGCATCACCATGGGGTGCGGTGACGTCTGCCCGGTATTCCCGGGCAAGCGCTACCTCGAGTGGGTCCTCGACGACCCCGCCGGGCAGGGTGTCGACGCGGTCAGGCCCATCCGCGACGAGATCAGGCGCCGGGTGACCGGACTCCTCGCCGAGCTCGGCGTGCGCCCGGTCTAGCGTCCGCGCAGGATCTCGGTGAGCTGACGGACGGTGGGCACCTTCCCTCCCAGGACGAGGTCGTCGTCGACCACCAGCCCGGGTGTCTTCATGAGGCCGTAGCCGGCGATCTCGCCGACGTCGGTGACCTCGACGATCTCCGCGTCCTCACCCAGCGCTGCCAGGGCCTCCCTCGTGCGGGTGACGAGGGTGTGGCAGTTGCGGCATCCGGGCCCGAGCACCTTGACGATCATGGTTCCTCCTGCATCCGGGGTCAGGCGATCACGTTGAACAGTAGGCCGATGGCGAGGATGCCGGCCGCCACGACGGCGAAGAACAGTGCGAGCAGTGGTGGCCGCATGACCCGCCTGAGCATGATCGCCTGGGGGATCGACAGCGCGATCGAGCTCATGATGAACGCCATGACGGTGCCCAGGCTCATGCCCTTGGCCCACAGTGCCTCGGCGATCGGCACGACCCCGGCTCCGTTGACGTAGAGCGGGATCCCCGCGAGGGTGGCCACGAGCACCGCCAGTGGGTTGTCCGGGCCAGCCCAGCGGAGGAAGAAGTCCTCGGGGACCCAGCCGTGGATCACCGCGCCGACGCCGACGCCCACCACCACCCAGATCCACACGCTACGGAGGATGTCGCGGGATTCGCCGAGAGCGGCGTCCACCCGTTCGCGCAGCGAGGGCACGTGGCCGTCCGCGCGGAGTACGGCGACGCGGGTGGTGAAGACGACGTCGTCGACCCACCTGTCGAGCCGGAACCGGGACAGGGCCCATCCCGCGACGAAGGCGATGGCGGCGCCGGCGCCGACGTAGGCGGCGGCGATGTGCCACCCGAACATCTCGCCGATCATGATGGCCGCGATCTCGCTGATGAGCGGGGAGGCGATGAGGAAGGTGAGGGTGACCGAGAGCGGGATCCCCGCGGCCACGAAGCCGATGAACAGTGGGATCGAGCTGCAGGAGCAGAAGGGGGTCACCACGCCGAGCACGATGGCCAGCGTGAGGCCGACGAACAGCCCCCGGCCCTCGAGCCAGTCCCGCGCGCGGTCGAGGTCGAGGCTCGCCCGGAGCATGCCCACCAGGAACATCAGCCCGAGGAGCAGGAGGACGATCTTGACGGTGTCGTAGAGGAAGAAGTGCACGGCACCGATCGCGCGGTCGGCGAGGTCGAGTCCGAGCCAGCCGACGGCCGCGTCCCAGAACCACTCGTTGGCCACCCACAGGGCCACCCAGGACACCGCGGCCAGCGCGAGCGCCGACACGAGCCGACGCTGCTCACGGGCACCGGTGTCGGTGTCCGGGGTGTCGTTCTCCGGGCCGGACGGGCCGGTCGCGGAGGCGGGCAACGAGGTCATACCTCCACTGTAGGATTGGTATCGATGAGGGTCGATAGGAACTGTTCAGGGGGTGATGAGAGGGGGTCGGGCG
>NZ_JADDKI010000100.1:0-23398 GCF_015356725.1 Dietzia sp. SYD-A1 | reverse complement strand
CACTGCCGCCTCCCCCACCGCCGACCTGCCCACCGCCGGACCGCGCGACCCGCGCGTCGGTGGCCCACTGAGGCAACTCATGCTCCGCCTCCACTTCTACGTCGGCCTGCTGGTCGGCCCGTTCCTGCTCATCGCCGCGGTGTCGGGCTTCTTCTACGCGCTGGCGCCGACGCTCGAGAAGGCGGTCTACGCCGATCAGTTGACCGCCGCCTCCTCGGCGCAGAACGTCGCACTGACCGACCAGATCACCACCGCACGTGCGGTTCATCCCGATCTCGCGGTCTCGAGGATCGTGCCCGGGAGCGACGGGTCGACGACCAGGGTGTTGTTCACGGATGACTCACTACCGTCGGAATCGCACTCCCGCGTGGTCTTCGTCGACCCCTCCGACGGTGCCGTCCGCGGGGACACCGTCCAGTACGGGTCCGGCCAGGCGCTCCCTCTGCGCACCTGGCTGTCCGGCCTGCACCGCAGTCTGCACCTCGGCGAGGTCGGGCGCCTCTACTCCGAGCTGGCCGCCAGCTGGCTCGCCCCACTCGCCCTGGCGGGGTTGTACCTGTGGTGGGGCCGTACCCGCCGGGCCGACACCTCTCCGTTCAGGTCGGCCCCCGGCCTGGAGGGGCGGGCGCGCCTACGCTCCCGCCACGCCGTGCTGGGCACCTGGGCACTGGTGGGCATGCTCGTGCTGTCGGCGACCGGTCTGACCTGGTCGGCCTACGCCGGGCAGCGCGTCTCCGACCTCCGCTCCGCCCTGGACTGGACCACGCCGACGCTGTCGGCCCACTCTCCTGAGACCTCCGACGCCATAACCCCTGTCGCCGCGTCCGCGAACGGACACGCGCATCACGGTTCCCATGGCGCTTCCCATGGTCTCGGTTCCGAGGACGCCGCCGCCTGGACCCCGGAGGGAGCGCAGATCGCACTGGCCGGCGCCCGCTCAGCGGGACTGACGGAACCCGTCCAGCTGGTCCCGCCCACCGCTGACGGTGACCCCTGGCGGGTCCAGGAGGCCCGGCGGTCCTGGACGCCCGGGCCCGACGCGGTGAGCATCGATCCCGCGACGGGCGGGGTGGTGCAGTCCATCCCGTTCTCCAGCTACCCCGTCGCCGCCAAACTCACCGACTGGGGCATCCGGCTCCACATGGGGTTCCTGTTCGGGGTGGCCAACCAACTGCTGTTGGCGGCCGTCGCGGCGGCGGTCGTCGTCGTCACTCTCCGGGGGTACTCCCTGTGGTGGACGCGGCGACCCACCCGCACCCGCGGTCTGGCCCGGCCCCCCGTGCGGGGCGCGGCACTCGAACTTCTGCGCCGCCGCCCACTGGCGGTCCTGATCGGGGCGGCCGTGATCGCGGCCGCCGGATGGGCCGTCCCGCTCCTGGGGATCTCGCTGGCGGCGTTCCTCGTCCTGGATTCGCTGGCGGGGCTCGCCGCACGGCGGGCACGGGGCTGACCCACGCCGACGCCGATTCGCCCCGTGGCGAGCGAAAGTCTGGTCACGGGGCGACTCGCGGGTCTAGATTGCGGCCATGACAGTCACCGACGAGCTACTCGAGGCCGCCAGGGCCTATGCGTCCGATTTCGACAAGGGCGGCCTGCCCATGCCGCCCGGCCGCAAGACCGCCGTGGTGGCGTGCATGGACGCCCGCCTCAATCCGTACGGACTGTTGGGTCTGTCCGAGGGTGACGCGCACGTGATCCGCAACGCCGGAGGCGTGGTCACCGACGACGTCCTGCGGTCGCTCACGATCAGCCAGCGGCTCCTGGGGACCGAGGAGATCGTGCTGATCCACCACACCGACTGCGGCATGCTCACCTTCAGAGACGACGACTTCAAGGACCAGATCCAGGCCGACACCGGTCTGCGCCCGCGGTGGTCTCCGGAGTCGTTCGGCGACGTGGAAGGGGACGTCCGTCAGTCGCTCGCACGCGTCGAGGCGGATCCGTTCCTCCTGCACGCCTCCGCGGTCCGCGGCTTCGTCTACGACGTGGAGACCGGCGAGCTGCGCGAGGTCGCCCGCAGCCCGGAGTGAGGTCCGAGGGCCGCCCGCACCCTCAGGGCACGCGCAGGATCTGCACAGCTCGGTCTCATCACCATCGGTGGCGCGACGGCACTGTACTCACGGGGTGGCGCTGCTGGAATCAACGGTGATAAGTTCCTGCTCACCAATTGCCCCCCCCGGGGCCAACGCCGGAAGGGGCGCGGTCGAGCATGGTTCACCACAGGATTCACCTCGGGAAGGCAGTGGGCGTCGTCGTCGCCGTGATCTGTCTGGCCATCGCCGCGGTGGTCTTCGCCGCGGGAGCGGCCGACGCCCAGGGCTCATCGCGGGACACGGGCAGCCTCGGGAGCCTGGCGGACACGGCCAGCCTCGGGAGCACGGGCAGCGCCGGGAGCCCGGGCGAGGACGCGAACCCGTTCTCGGTGAGTATGGGGGACGAGCACGCGTGCGCCGTCACGACTCTCGGCACGGTCGCGTGCTGGGGCCGGAACTCGTACGGCTCGCTGGGCGGTGGACCCACCGTCGCCCCCGGCACCATCGTGGAGGTGGCCGACCTCGTGGACGTCACCTCGGTGAGCGTGGGGGCCAACTTCTCCTGCGCGGTGACCCGTGCCGGGGAGGTCCGGTGCTGGGGTTCCAACTTCCTCGGACAGCTGGGGGACGGGACGCGGACCGATCGGTACACCCCCGTGCCCGTTGACGGGCTCTCGCGTGCGATCGCCGTCAGCACCGGCAACGCCCACGCCTGTGCTCTGCTGGTCGACCGGACGGTGGCGTGCTGGGGCGTGAACAACCTGGGACAGTTGGGGGACGGCACCACCGACACCCGGACGAGCCCGGTCCCCGTGGAGGAGTTGCGCACCGTGTCCTCGATCGATCTCGGACCCCTCCATTCGTGCGCTCGTCTCGAGGACGGCACCGCCCGATGCTGGGGCCGCAACGGGGAGGGGCAGTTGGGCGACGGCACCACCGACAACAGGCTCACTCCGACGCCCGTGGCCGGCCTCGATGACGCGGCCTCGATCGCAGCGGGCAGCAACCACACGTGTGCGGCTCTGACGGACGGCGGTGCCCGCTGTTGGGGACAGAACTACAACGGCGCCCTCGGCGACGGATCCACCACGGACCGCGTGGTGCCCGTGGCGGTGGACGGACTGTCGAACGTGGTCGCAGTGAGCGCGGGAGGCGCGCATTCCTGCGCGGTCCTCCGCGACGGCTCGGCGCGGTGTTGGGGTGCGAACTTCCTCGGCAACCTGGGCGACGGCACCTTTGACGACAGCCTCGTCCCGGTACCCGTAGAAGACCTGGCCGGCGCGACGGGGATCAGCTCGTGGGGCTCGTCCACCTGCGCGGCCCTGGATGACGATTCCATCAGGTGCTGGGGCCTCAACCACTACGGCCAGTTGGGCGACGGCACGACGGAGAACCGCCCCGGTCCCGTCCAGGTGATGGGGCTCCCCCGGTAGGGACGAGCCCGGCCGGTCACGGTTCCGACTCACCTCTGGTGTGTCGTGCCTCACCCTGATACGGATGAGACACCTCCTCTTTCCCGAGGAGCGCCCCGACAAGGGAGGCACGCCATGTGCACCGGTCTCAGCCACACCACGAGGGACCACTACTTCGGCAGGAACCTCGACCTCGAGTACTCCTACCACGAGAAGGTCACCATCACGCCCCGGAACTTCCCGTTCGAGTTCCGGCGGCTCCCCCCGCTACCCACCCACCACGCCATCATCGGGATGGCCACCACCGCTGAGGGGTTCCCCCTGTACTACGACGGGACCAACGACCGGGGTCTGAGCATGGCGGGGCTCAACTTCCCCGGGAACGCGGACTACAAACCCGAGGCCCCGGGCAAGGCGAACGTCGCGCCGTTCGAGTTCATCCCCTGGGTTCTGGGCCAGTTCGACACGGTCGATCAGGTCGAGACCGCGCTGTCGGAGGTGAACCTCGTGGACATCCCGTTCAGCTCCGAGTTCCCCCAGTCACCGTTGCACTGGATCATCTCGGATCGTCACAGGTCCCTCACCGTGGAGAGCGTGGCCTCCGGTCTGCGCGTCTACGACAATCCGTACGGCGTGCTGACCAACAACCCGACCTTCGACATCCAGAGCTTCGGGCTGAGCGACTACATGCATCTGTCGACGACCCCGCCCGAGAACCGCTTCTCCGAGCGGCTCGAGTTCGACACCTACAGCCGGGGGATGGGGGCCATCGGTCTGCCCGGCGACCTGTCCTCGTCCTCGCGGTTCGCCAAGGCCGTCTTCACCAAAATGAACTCGGTCTCCGGGACGTCCGAGTCGGAATCCCTCAGCCAGTTCTTCCACATCCTCGGATCTGTCGCTCAGCAGCGCGGATGCGTGCAGGTCGGCGGCGACGACTCATACGAGATCACCATCTACTCGTCCTGCTGCAACGCCGACACCGGCGTCTACTACTACACCACCTACGAGAACAGTCAGATCACCGGCGTCGACATGCACGCAGCGGATCTCGACTCCGACGCCATCGTTGACTATCCCCTGGTGACGGGCCAGCAGATCGCCATGCAGAACTGAGCGCTCGCCGTCTCCGCGTCTTCTCAGCGAACCCTTCTAGGCTCCGACCCGCGGTGTCACGCAGGTGACGACGACACGGGTGTGACGCGCGGCCTGACGGGGTCCGCGGTGGAGGTGGGCGGCGATGCAGCAGCTACTCGGTGTGTCTCTTCTGGACACGCCGGCGTCGGCGACCCTGTGGGTACTCGTGGTGGTCGGCTTCGCGGGGCTGGCGGTCGCCGGCTCCACGGGCGTCAGGGGCGGCACCCGGGACCGACGCCGGTGGTGGAGGCGAACCCTGCCCTCGTGCGCGATCGCCGCCGCACTGGCAACCGCGACCGGCGGGTTCCTGGTCGAGGGGGTGTTCAAACCCATCCCGGACGCCATCCCTCGAACGGTGTACGTCTGGATCGCCGTGGCCCTGCTGGCGGTGATGCTCGCCGTGTCCTGTCTGGTCGGCGGGAGGACCCGCCGACGCCCGTGGCGGGTGGCCGGGGTGCTGCTCACGACGGTGGCCGTGCTCCTCGGCGCCGGCGGCCACGTCAACCGCATGTACGCCGAGTTCCCCACCCTCGGCACCCTGATCGGGATTCCGGACCACCGGACCGTCCCCCTCGCCGACGTCCTCGGGTCCGATCCGACGGCCGTCGGCGACGACCTCCCGCCCGGGACCGCCGTGGAGGACGTGTGGACGCCCCCCGAGAACATGCCGACGAGCGGGGCGATCACCGAAGCGCCGATCCCCGGGACCACGTCGGGATTCGCGGCGCGGCCCGCGCAGATCTATCTGCCGCCGGCGTACTTCGCGCAGCCTCGCCCCCTCCTTCCGGTCCTCGTCCTGCTCGCCGGCCAGCCCGGCACCCCCGAGGACTGGGTGGTCTCCGGGAGGTTGCCGGTGATCGCGGACGCGTTCGCATCGCAGCATGCCGGGCTGGCCCCTGTCGTGGTGGTGGCCGATCCCCTCGGGGAATCGCTGAGCAACACACTGTGCGTGGATTCGCCCCGGGGCAACTCCCGGACCTACCTGACCGTCGACGTCCCGACGTGGATCCACGAGAACCTGCAGGTCGCTTCCGGTCCGATGTCGATGGCGATCGGTGGGCTGTCCTTCGGCGGAACCTGCGCACTCCAGACGGCCCTGTCCGACCCGGACGTCTTCCCGACCTTCCTCGACATGTCGGGGCAGCCGGAGCCGACCATAGGAACCCGAGCCGACACCGTCGAGCAGTTCTTCGGCGGAGACGAGGCGGCGTTCCGCCGGAACAACCCCGCCGACCTGATGGCGACACGGCGCTTCCCCGGGATGGCCGGAGCGTTCGTCTACGGTTCCACCGACACCGAGTACGGCCCGGCGGCCAGGGAGCTCTACTCAGCGGCGGTGGCCGCCGGTATCGATGCCCACCTCACCGAACTGCCCGGCGGTCACAGCTACGCCGTGTGGTCCGCGGGGCTCGAGCGCGAACTACCCTGGCTCGCCCGGAGAACGGGGCTCATCCGATGAGAACGGGGCTCATCCGATGAGAACGACGGTCTCCACCGCGCGCCGGTACGCGGCCCGGGCATGGTCGACCTCTCCGGTCACCATCACACTGCTCGCCGTGATGTGGGTGGTGGCCGCGGTGACCGGCACGGCGACCTTCGGCCCGGGCCCCGAGTGGCTCGACCGGGTCGCGGCGGGGTCCGTGTCGCTCGGACGCGGCCACCTCTGGACCCTCATCACGTCCGGGCTGTTCGTCTCCGGCCTCGGCGGTCTCCTCGCCTCCACGGCGCTACTGCTGGTGGTGGGGCCGGTCGCCGAGCGACTCCTGGGCGGGGCCCGCCTGCTGGCCGTGGCCCTCATCTCTCAAGTCGCGGGCGTTCTCGGCGGTGTCGGTCGCGACCTGCTGGTCGGCGTCCTGTCCCACGGGGACGGGGGGTCGACGACGGCCCACCCGCACTCGTGGGTCGACCCGCTGCCGTGGATCCTCGGGGTCCTGCTGGCCGCGACGGGCCGGATGCCGACCCTGTGGCGACGCCGGATCCGCGCGGTGGTCCTGGCCGCTCTCGTCACTCTCCTGCTGTTCGCCGGGCATCCCCAGGATGCGGTCCGGTTGTCCGGGGCACTGGCCGGACTCGCCGTCGGCGCCCTGCAGGCGAGGGGCCGCCACCACACCCCGCTGCTCGGCGGATCGGTCCGGGAGACACGCACCCTCGTGGCCCTGGTGGTGGCCGCCACCGTCCTGGGACCCCTCGTCGTCTCCCTCTCCTCAGGCGCGGTCGGGCCCCTGGCGCCACTGAGCCAGCTCGTCCGCGAGGTGCCGTACACCCCGGCGCAGGTCGCGGAGCTGTGCGACGCCGCGCCGGGCGGGATCGACTGCTGGAACGCCAGACAGCTTCTCCGCCTGACCGGGGTCGGCCCCCTCGCCCTCACCCTCATGCCGTCCGTGCTCATCCTCGTCCTGGCCGACGGGCTTCGACGCGGCAGGCGCGCCGCGCGCTGGTGGGCGCTGGCCGCGTACGGTACCCAGCTCGCCGCCTCGGTCGCTCTGCTCGTCACCGGCCCGATCGAGGGCGGGCACGGACGACGCCAACTGATCTTCGGGGCCGCTCCACACGCGCTCACGGTCTGGGTGGTCTCCCCGTTGGTCGTCCTGGCCGCGGTTCTGCTCACCCTGACGTTCACCGGCCGGTTCTTCCGCATGCGGGCGAGCCGCCGTGCGGTCAGACGGGCGACCCTGTCGATCGCGGCGGTGGTGCTCGGCGGGTTCGTCGCGTTCGTCGGTCTCGGCGCGGTGGTCACCGAGGGCGTCGCGGCCTCGGGCCTGTCCGATCCGTCGATCGCCGAGCTCGCTGGCGACTATCCGGCCCGCCTCATCCCTCCCGCGTACCTGGGCCTGTTCGGACCGACCCTGCTCCCCGTCTCCGACGCGGCGACGGCGCTGTTCGAGTGGATCGGGGTCGCCGTCTGGGCCGGGGTCATCGTGATCCTGTGGCGCCTGCTGCGGGCGCGCCGGAGAGACGAGGACCCGGCGGCGCACGAGCGCCTGCGGGAGCTGCTGCACACTCCGGGCGGGTCCTCGCTGTCGTGGATGACGACCTGGGACGGAAATGAGTACTGGTTCACCAGCCAGCACCCGCCGGGCCGCCCGTCCGTGGTGGCCTTCCGGGTGGTGGGCCGGGTCGCACTGACCACCGGAGGCCCGGTCGGGCCACCGGACCAGGCCGGACCCGCGGCGCTGGAGTTCGCCGAACACTGTGCCCTCCAGGGCCTGGCTCCCTGTTTCTACTCCGTCGACGACGAGCTGGCGGCGGCGCTGCGGGCGGCGGGATGGTCCTCGGTCCAGGTGGCCGAGGAGACAGTGATCCCTCTGCCCGACCTGGCGTTCACCGGCAAGCGGTTCCAGGACGTCCGCACCGCCCTGAACCGGGCGCGAAAGGAACAGGTGACGGCCACGTGGACGACCTTCGCTGAGGCCCCCTTGACGCTGACCCAGCAGATCGTGGCGGTCTCCGAGGAATGGGTGGCCGACAAGGGCCTGCCCGAGATGGGTTTCACCCTCGGCGGGATCGACGAGCTCCGCGATCCCGAGGTGCGCCTGCTGCTGGCCGTCGACGGGGACGACGTGGTCCACGGGGTGACGTCGTGGCTGCCCGTCTACCGAGAGGGCGCTGCCGTGGGACTCACCTTGGACTTCATGCGCCGCCGGACCGGCGGCTTCCGGCCGACGACCGAGTTCCTCATCGCCTCTGCCGCGCTCACCGCCAAGGAGGAGGGCCTGGAGTTCCTCAGCCTGTCCGGGGCACCGCTGGGTCACGGCCGGCGTGAACCCGGAGACGGCGCACCGACCGCGAAGCAGGACGCCACCGCGCTCTCGGCCGCCCTGGACCGCGTGGGAGAGACACTCGAGCCCGTCTACGGGTTCCGCTCACTCCTCGCCTTCAAGGCCAAGTTCCACCCGGAGTACCGCCCTCTACATCTGTGCTACCCGGATGCGGCGACCCTCCCGGCGATCGGCGTCGCGGTGGGACGGGCCTACCTCCCGAAGGTGGGACTCGGCCAGGGAGCCCGCCTCGTGGCCACGCTGAGGCGGGCCCGCCGCTGAAGGAGACCCGAGCAGGGGCACCCTGATGGGCGACGAGGCCGACGGCTCTTCTGTGGATGCCGGTCGAGGGGTGCGGATGAGTCCGACGGCGATGCGGCAGGGCGGCAGCACGCTCGCTCTCGGCCCGGAAGAAGACGTGCTTGACGGTTTCGATCAGTACCAGGTAGATCAGCGCCATCGCCGCTAGGGCCACGTAGAACAGTGCCGGTAGTCCGACGAACCCCAGCAGCGGGCCGAGCGGGGTGAACGGCAGCGCCACGCCGACGGCCACGACCGCCAGGACCGACCCCGTCAACAGCCACGAGGGACGACTGCGCAGGAACGGGACTCTCCGGGTTCGGATGGCGAAGACGATCAGGGTCTGGGTCGCCAGCGACTCCACGAACCAACCCGTGCGGAACTCGTCCGGGCCGGCATGGAGGACACCCAGCAGCAGAGCGAAGGTCGCGAAGTCGAAGAGGGAGGAGGCCGGACCGAAGACGAGCATGAACCGTCGGATCTGTCCCAGGTCCCAGTGGGAGGGCTTGCGCAACTGCTCCTCGTCGACCCTGTCGGTGGGAATGGCCAGCTGTGAGGTGTCGTAGAGGACGTTGTTGAGGAGGATCTGCTGGGGCAACATCGGAAGGAAGGTCAGAAAGGCGCTGGCCGCGGCGGCGGAGAACATGTTCCCGAAGTTGGACGAGGTCCCCATGAGGACGTACTTGATGGTGTTGGCGAAGATCCGCCGACCGCTCACGACCCCACGGGCCAGAGTGCCTAGATCCTTCTCGAGCATGATCACATCGGCCGAGTCCTTGGCCACGTCGGTGCCGGTGTCCACCGAGATCCCGACATCGGCCTCGTGCAGGGCCAGGGCATCGTTGACCCCGTCGCCGAGGTACCCGACAGCGTGCCGGGCGCGGAGCAGACGGATGATCCGGGCCTTGTGCGTCGGGGAGACCCGGGCGAAGACGATCGTCGTGGCGAGTGCGGCCCCCAGGGCCTGATCATCGAGTGCCTCGACCTGGCGCCCGGTCAGCACCGGGACGGCCCCGGCGTCGTCGGTGAGCCCGAGGTCCCGACACACCTTGACCGCGACGACCTCGTTGTCGCCGGTGGTGACCTTCACCCCGATCCCGAGGTGGGCCAGGGCACGAAGCGCGTCGACGGCGTCGGGTTTGGGCCGATCGACAAAACACAGGAACCCGGCCAGGTGGAATCCGGACGGCGGAGACGAGGCGAGCTCGGTCTCGTCGTCCGCCCGCCGCACCGCCACAGCGACGACTCGGAGGCCCTGTTCGAAGAGCCCACCCATCGTGGCGCGCCCCTCGTCCTCGTCCGGAGAGCACCTGGACACCACCACCTCGGGAGCTCCCTTGAGAATCTCCCACCGCTGACCGTCCACGAAGTCCACGAGCACCGAGGAGGTCAGCGATTCATGGTCGAAGGGGCGGAGATCCACCCTCCGTGTTCCGGTCACCTCGGCCGGGTGCCCGGACCCCGGCCCGGCTGCTCGCCAGAGTGCGGCGTCCAGGGCGTTCTGCCCCGCCCCGGCACCCCCGGCCGCAGGATCGGCCTCGCAGCACAGCACGCCCAGGCGCGTCGTGGCCGTCTGGTCCTGCCCGGCGGGTACGGACTCGAGAAAGGTGATCCGTCCTTCGGTGAGCGTGCCTGTCTTATCCGTGACCAGCACGTCCATGTTGCCCAGGTCCTCAATGCTCGTCAATCGCTTGACCAGCACCTTCTCTTTCGCCAGCAGTCGCGATCCCGCCGCCAGCGAGGTGCTCACCACCGCCGGCAACAACTGCGGGGTGATGCCCACCGCGATCGCCAGTGAGAACAGCAGGGCGTCGAGGAACGGGCGCCGGAGCAGCAGGTTGATCACCAGGATCCCCACCATCAGCGCCAGACCGATCCACAACAGCATCATCGAGAACCGCGTCAGCCCCGTCTCGAAACCCGTGCGCGGCGCCCGGTCCCCCAATCCCTGCGCGATCCGTCCGAACTGGGCGTCCTCACCGGTGGCGACCACCGCGGCGACGGCGTCCCCGTGCCGGACCACCGTGCCCATCAGCAGACACGATCTCAGTTCCCCGAGACCGGCGCCCGGTTCCACGGGCTCCGGGGACTTGGACACCGGCAGAGCCTCGCCGGTCAACACCGACTCATCGGCTTCCAGCTCGTTGCACTCCAGCACCCGCACGTCGGCCGGCACGATCGAACCCAGGCCGATCCGCACCAGATCACCGACCACGAGCTTCTTGACGTCGACGGATCGATCCCGCCCACCGCGGATCACCACCACGCTGTGACTGACCTGGCGATGCAGGTCCTGGGCGGTGCGCTCGGCGCGGTACTCGTTGACGAACCCCAGCCCGGTACTGGCCGCCATGATGGCACCGATGATCAGCGCGTTGACCTGATCCCCGGTGGCGAAAGACAGACTCGCGGCGATGAGCAGAAGGAGCAACACGGGGTTGGCGAACTGCCGCAGGAGCACTCTCCACCAGGTCGCCCGACTTCCGGGAAGGACGTTGGGGCCGTCGACCGCCAATCGGTCGGCGGCCCGCTCCTCGTCCAGACCGGAGCCGGGCACCCCGAGCGCGGTCAGCACATCCGGCGCGGGCATGACGGACGCCTGCTCCAGAGTCAACTGACCTGTCGGCGGCTCGGTCCCCGACCCGCCCTCGCTGTGTCGGGCCACGAGTCCAATAGTGGCACCGCCGTGCGCCTTCATCTAGCGCCGGAACGGTCGACTACCGAGTACGGGTGTAGCTCGCCCCCCGGTTCCCCCGGCGACCCGCGCGCTCCCCGGTGCCGGGGTCTCGCCGGTCGGTGTCAGGCGCGCCCGTGGCGACGCCGCCACTTGTGGAGACTGTCAGCCGTGAGCACCGCAGGGATGGCGATCGCGGCCACCACCCAACCGATGAGAGGTGGATTCGTTCCTCCCAACACCTGGTGGACCGGCGGCACGAACAGGAAGACGGCGAGGGCGGCGAGCATCGATACCTGAGCCCACAGCAGGAGCGTGTTGGACATGAGAGGGATCGCGCCGAACCACGTGGATTCGGAACGGCACGCCAGTGCGTTGGCGAACTGGCCCAGTACCAGGGCGGCGAAGGCTGCTCCTGACGCCGCCGCCAGTGTGCCCGGGTCGACGGCGGCGCCCGGGGACCACCCGGCCATCAGGAGGACCGCGAGAAATGCGGACATGACGACCAGCGCCTCCGTGGGACCGAGCACACCGAACACCCGTCGCAGGATTCGCCCGTCCAGCAACGAATCGGTGCGCAGCGGCCCTTTCATCACCTGGCGCCTGGCCGGTTCCGCTCCCAGGGCGAGCGCGGGCAGCAGATCGGTGCCGATGTCCACTGCGAGGATCTGCAACACGCCGAGAGCGAGGGGCACCGTGCCGCCACTGAGTGCCCATACGACGAAAGGTGTGAGCTCGGCGACGTTGTCGGTGAGGTGGTACGTGAGGAACCGCCTCACGTTGGACCACGTCGCTCTGCCCAGTTCCACCGCGCGGACGATAGTGGCGAAGTGGTCGTCGAGCAGCACGACATCGGCGGCCTCGCGTGCGACGTCGGTGCCGCCCGCTCCCATCGCCACGCCGATATCGGCCTGCCGTAACGCAGGCCCGTCGTTGACCCCGTCACCGGTCATCGCCACGACGTGGCCGCGCTTCTGCAACGCCCTGGCGACGCGCAGCTTGTCCTCCGGGGTGATCCGCGCGACCACCGTCCCGTCGGTGTCGAGCAGCTCTCCGAGCTCGTCGTCATCAACGGGAAGATCGGCACCCGCGATCACCCGTGCGGAGGCATCCGGCCCGGCGCCGAGCAGGCCGATCTGCCGGGCGATCGCAGCGGCGGTGTCGGGATGGTCACCGGTGAGCATCGCCACGGCGACCCCGGCCCGGCGGCATTGACCCAGCGCGTCGGCCACACCCTCACGGGGAGGGTCCTCGAGGCAGAGCAGCCCGAGCAGCTCCATGCCGTCGCATTCCCAGGGGAGAGGCTCCCCCTCCCCGGTCTCCGGACGAACGGCTCGGGCGACCGCCACCACCCGCAAACCTTCGCCGCCCGCAGCCGTCACCTCCTGTGCGGCCGCCACGGTGGACCCCGAGCACCGCGGCAGGACCGATTCGGCCGCGCCGAGCAGGTGGATCCAGTCATCGTCGACCGCCCCCGAGCATCGGGCCCGCGGATCGAACGGTATCCGACGACGCTCTGGCCGTACGGGCTCGCGCTGCCCATCAAGACGCGCCTGGGCCACCACCAGGGCCACCTCCATCGGGTCACCCCGGGCGGTCCACCGGCCGTCGACGAGCTCCGGGCGACCCGAGACGCATGCCGCCGCCGATGCCGTCGCGAGCGCGGCCGCTCGGATCGCGCAGGCTCCCCCCGTCGCCTCTCCCTCGGGCGCGTAGCCCTCTCCGGACACGGTGACGGTGCCGGCGGGAGTCCACACCCGTCTCACGCTCATCCGGTTCTGGGTCAGAGTGCCGGTCTTGTCGCTGCATATGTAGGTCGTCGTCCCCAGGGTCTCGACCGCCTCGAGCCTCTTGACCAGTGCCCGGTCCCGAGCCATCACCTGGGCGCTGCGCGCCAGGGAAAGGGTGACCGTGGGTAACAATCCCTCGGGAACGAGCGCGACCGTGACACCGATCGCGAACAGGAAGCCCTCGGACGCCTCGGTTCCGAGGGCGACCAGGACGACGAAGGAGGCGACCCCTGTGCCGGCGGCGATCAGGGACACCATCCTGACCACGCGGTGCAACTGCCGGGTCAGCGGGCTCGTCGGCCGGGCTGCCGAGTGCGTCATCACCGCGACAGAAGCCAGTCGGGTTCGCGTACCGGTGGCGGTGACCGTCGCCGAACCGGCCCCTTCGACGACGAAGGTTCCCGCGTAGGCGGTGTCCCCGGCATCCGGGTGGACGACCGCGCTCTCTCCGGTCAGCAGCGACTCGTCCACGGCGAGACCCACCGCGGTGTCGAGCCGGAGATCGGCACTGATCCGGTCTCCCGCCTCGAGCTGAACAGCGTCTCCCACCACCAACTGCTCGGCCGAGATCCGGACCACCTTCCCGTCCCGCACCACCCGCACCTGCGGCGGGAGCAGGTCCTCGAGTGCAGCGGCGGCGCGATCGGCTCGGTACTGCTGCGCGAACGCGAAGAGACCGTTGACCACCACCACGACCCCTATCGCCAGGGACAGAGCCGGCATGTCCGCCACCCACGCCAGGGCGGCCGCGACCCAGAGCATGAGAGCGAAGAAGTTCACCATCTGCGCGGCCAGCGCCAACAGGGGCGAGCGAGGCCGCGACGTGGGAAGCGCGTTCCGACCGTCGGCACGAAGCCGGTCCGCGGCCTCGCCGGAAGACAGCCCGGCCTCCGACGGGGCCGGGCTGTCGGACGACGAGGCGACTGGCATGAGACCCACCTCCGGAGAACACGCCGGTGGAACGTGGAACGGACCAGATGGTACGAGCCTGCGCGCCGAATCGGCTAGCCCCCTAGGGGGGAGCAGAATACCGCCTCTGAGGTCTGTCGGACCCCGGACGGTGGCGGTAGAATCGCCTACGTGGGCGTCACTCGTCCGGTGCGCCCTCCGGCGACACAGCGAGGAGCGCCGCCATGAAGGCAGTCGTGTTCGAGGGCTTCAAGACCTTCCCCCAATTCAAGGACGTCGACAGACCCACCCCCGGCCCGGGCGAGGTCCTGCTCAAGGTGGCCGGTTCGGGCGCCTGCCATTCCGATGTGGGCCTGTTCCATGAGTTCCCCGGCGACCCCACCGGCTTCCTCACCCCGCCGTTCACCCTGGGCCACGAGGTCTCCGGATGGATCGAGGAGCTCGGCCCCGGCGTCACCGGCCTGAACACGGGCGAGGCGTTCCTGGTCTACGGGCCGATCGGGTGCGGTCGGTGCAAGCCGTGTTCGCGGGGGCAGGACACCTACTGCCAGGACGTGCCGTCGGTGGGGTACCTGGCCACCGGGCTCGGCCGGGACGGCGGCATGGCCGAGTACATGACCACCAACGCGCGCAACCTCATCCCGCTGGGCGATGCCGACCCCGTCGCCGCCGCTCCCCTGGCGGACGCCGGCCTCACCCCGTACCACGCCATCAAGCGGGTGCTGCCGGACCTGACCACCCCGGGCGCGACCGCACTCTGCATCGGCCTGGGCGGCCTGGGTCTGGTGGCGGTGCAGATCATCCGGGCCATGACCGGGGCCACGGTGTACGCCACCGACACCAAGCCGGAGGCCGTCGCCGCCGCGGAGGCCGACGGGGCGATCGGCATCCCGAGCGAGGGCGCCGCCGAGACCCTCCGCGAGCTCACCGGCGGCCGCGGCGTCACCGCGGTGTTCGACATCGTGGGCTCCTCCCCCACTCTGGAACTCGCCGCCTCGGTGGTGGCCCAGCAGGGCTCGGTCACGGTGGTCGGCCTGGCCGGCGCCGACTTCCCCTGGAACGTCTTCCGCCTGCCCTACGAGGTCAACTTCTCCTCCACCTACTGGGGCACCCTCGAGGACCTCCACGAGGTGGTGGACCTGTACCGGGCCGGCAAGATCAACCCGGAGGTCCACGTGTATCCCCTGGACCAGGCCCTGGAGGTGTACCAGAAGCTCGTCGACGGCCGGGTCAGCGGACGCGCGGTGATCGCCCCCCATGGCGGATAGCGAGAACCGCACCGGCCAGGATCACCCCGCGTCGGCGTTCTCGGGGTTGACCACTGTGTCCAGGTTGGATCCGCGCTCCCCGATGCCCGTGATGCTGGTCACGGTGGCCACTCCCGCACCGAGCAGCGCCGCGTCGGTGTGGGCCTCGTGCTCCTCCGGCGTGTCGGCCAGGATGAGATGGACGTGGTTACTGCCGGCCTCGACCATGGTGGTGTGGACGATGCCGAAAGGCGCCAACGGGGCGCTGGTGATCGTGAGCCCGTCAGCGCGCGGGGTGTTGGGGACATTGACATTCAGCACCGTGCCGCTGGAGCTCGCCAAGAGCGCCGGGAGGACCCGCGAGGTCACTGCCGCTGCGCTCGACCAGTGCGCTGCGGCGTCCGTGTGATCGGTCGCCAACGACACCGCCAGGCCGCGGGCGCCGTTGAGGCCACCGGTCAGTGCGGCCCCCACGGTGCCGGAGTGCAGAATCGCCCTGCCCACGTTGGCACCGCGGTTGATGCCGGACAGGACGAGATCCGGCGGCCCGTCACTGAACGCACGATGCGCTGCGAGCAACACGATCAGCGCCGGCGCGGCGTACACGGCGAACGCCGGCACCTCCATTCCCGGAAGCGTGCGACGCTCCACGCGGATGCTGCCCTGCCCACCTGCGGCGGTGACGGCGGAAGCCTCGGTGGCGGTGATGGACGCACTGCTGCCGCTGGCTTCTTCCACCGGCGCCGCCACCACCACATCCAGCCCGCTTGCGCGTGCCGCTCCGGCCAATGCCAACAGGCCCGGAGAGTCCAGACCGTCGTCATTGGTGACCAACGCGAGCAGGGTCCGTCACCCCCTTCGGATGAAGTCGGAAAGCTGGGCGGGCGTGATCCGCACCTCCGGAGGCCGTTGCCAGTCATAGGGACTGATCTGCACGAATTCGCTGAATCTCCTGATGGTGGACAACTCGCCGGTGCCCAGACCGTGTCGCGTGACGTTCAACGCTCCGGCCGCCGCCCCCAGTGACACCGCCTCCTCGATCCCCGAACCCCGGGCAAGAACCGCTGCGGTAGCGGCGGTGAAGCTGTCGCCAGCGCCCGTCGAGTCCTCGACCTGCATGGCCGGCGCGACGACCTCGCGGACTCCCTCGTCGTCGAGGAGGAGCAAACCCTTCTCGGCGCGGGTCACGATCACCGTCTCCGCGCCCGCACTGCGGATCGCGTGCATCGCCGAGACGATCTCCCGCACGTCGACCGAGGAGATCCTGCCATCCGCCAGCAACTCCTCGTGGCTGACCTTGACGACGTCCACCCCACCCTGGAGGGCGGAATCGAGCCGCTCCCCGATGAGGTCGACCATCACTCTGCACCGGCAGGTGCGCAGGTCCGCCGCGAGCCGTCGGTAGACGTCGGCAGGTACGACGCCCCCGCCGGCGGGACCGCTGAGAAGCACCACATCCGAGCCGATGGCTTCACGGAGTGTCAGGCCGTACAACCTGTCGAGGTCGTGGCGCGACAACGAATCACCCTTGGTGTCGGCGACGACCCGCCGACTGCCCTGCCGACGGTCGTGGATGTATGCGGCGCCGTAGCCTTCCTTCCGTTCCACCGCGACCAGACGAAAACCTTCGTCCCGGATGAGATGCTGCAGCACTGCCCCGGTCTCTCCGGCGAACCCCGCGCACAGGGTCACCTCCGTGCCCAGAGCGCGCACCATCCGGGCCTGCCACACGCCCTGCCCACCCGGGTGCAGGTGAATCGCCACGTCACCGTCGTGGTCTTCCACCGTGATCGTCAGTACGGGTGACGGCGCGAAGATCACGACGTGCCCCACCCGGCCGCTCACGCCGCGAGGTCCCGCTTCGTCTGGGTCCACAACGTCACCTCACATCCGAAGACCGGCAGCGCCATCGACGTCGCGGCCCTCGCGCGGAGCGGACGTCTGCTCACCCGCGTGAGTCTCCGGATCGTCGAATGCCGGCGTCGTCACCCGGGTTGGCCTAATGCCCTGGCCTTGAGCGCCTCGTACTCCTGTGGAGAAATGGTCCCCTGATCGAGAAGAGCGCGGGCCTTGGTGATCTCGTCGGCAGGGCTTGTCGAATGCGAGATCTTCCGAATGTAGTCGTCGAAATTGCGCTGGTCGCGATTCAGCCTCAGTTCTGCACGTTCCTGCATACCGGGGCCCCGGGCGATGAGATACACCAGGACCGTCAGGAACGGCACGAACACGAGGCAGAACACCCAGACCGCCTTCCACCAGCCGCTGAGCTGGTGATCGCTGAAAAGGTCTGCGATCACCGAGAACAATGCGAACAGATAGGCGACCAGCGCGAAGATCCAGAAGACTGACCAGAGCACGCTCCAGAAACCGTAGTCGTCGAACATCGTGACTCCCTCGGATAGTGTCCTCAACGAGGTAATCAAATTGTCGTGGCGCTGTCTATGCCCTCTGCCGGATAACCGGCTCTTCCGTGGGTGTCGGCGCCGATATCCGCGGTCGTCATCCCACCGACCGGAGTTCGGAACGCTGATGGATTCGCGTCCCGGGGCGTCGTTCACCGAGAGGGGACACACCCGGTGGCCGCCTCCAGGCACGAGGAGCGCGGCCACCGCGTGGTCGTTCGAGGGGTCCTTCTCCGACCCACTCGACGAGAACCGGCGCGGTGACCGCTCCTCATGGAGTCGACAGCCGGTCGAGCCAGGGTCAGCCCAGGGCCACCGCCATCTCGTTGGGAGCCTCGGGGAGCTGGCCCGAGGCGACGACCTCACCGTTCGTGAGGTCCACGGCGTACACGGTGTTCGTGGCGGGCTCGCTCACGTAGGCGATGTCCCCGTTCACCACGATGCCGGGGTGCGGGTCCTGCCACTCCGCCGGGCCCTCCCAGGAACCGATCACGTCGTAGCTCTCGGAGATCTCGCCGGTGGCCGGGTCGATCACGTGGATGGCACCGTCGGTGCCCAGGAGGTAGGCCTTGTCGTCCGGCCCGCGCACCACGCCGCGCCAGGTGTACCCGACGTCCTCCGGCAGGTCCACGCCCTCGAGGGTGCGGGCCTCGGTGTCGATCAGCGCGATCTTGTTGAGCAGGACGCCCTCGGCGTCCGGGTCGTCCTTGTAGTCACCGACGACGAGGGGGCTGTCCTCGGACACGTAGGCGTTGCCCATGCGGCCGTACTCGTCGGGCGCGGTGAGCTTCTCGAACGCGCCGTCCTGGTAGATCAGGGCACCGTCCTCGCACCCGAAGATCACCGTCTCGTCGGCGGCGGTGCCCTCGCCGTGAATCGCGGGGCACTCCTCGTTGCGGGCGATCTCCTCGCCGTCTGCGTCGACGGCGAAGGCGCCCGTGCGGCCCTCGTCGTCTCCGATGGTCGAGAGGAAGGTGCCGTCGCTCAGCACGATCGAGACGCCGTGGTGCGCCTGGTCGCCGGGGATGGTCTCGAAATCGGGCAGGTCGGCGTCGTCGCCGGCGAATGCGTCGGTATCGAAGACGAAGGTGTCGCTGGTGCCGTCGTCGTACAGCACGGTCTTGCCCGCGTGCCGGACGACGTGCGCCGGGGTCTCGGCCTCGATCACCAGGTCGGTGAGCTCCGGCGCCGAGGTGTCGAGCACCTGGAACCCGTCGGAGGTGGTGACCAGGACGGTCCGACCGTCACCGAACGCGTTCAGGCGGGTGAACTCCTCGGTCTCGAACTCCTCGATGATCTCGAGGGTCTCGCCGTCGAGGACCGCGACGCCGTTCTCGTACGCCACCGCGAGTCGGTTCTCCGAAGACCCCTCATGTGCTGCCGAGGTCGTGGTGGCGGTGGTGTTCTGCGCCTCGGCGTCGTCTGCGTCGGCGTCGCCACCACCGTTGCCACATGCGGTGGCGAGCAGAGCCGCTGTCGCGAGCACCGCGACCGCTCCTGCGCCGCGGGTGTGTCGTGTTCTCATTCCTCGTCCTTCTTTCACTAGGTGGTCAGGCGGAGAGCCCGTCGACGATGCGCTCGGTATTCGCGCGCATCATCTCCAGGTAGCTGGGGGCGCCCTGTCCCGTTTCGGTGAGCGACTCGGTGAACAACTCGATCACCCTGATGTCGATACCGGCTTCGCTCGCGAGCACCTGCACCAGCCGATCCGGCTGGGAGGACTCGGCGAAGATCGCGGGGACGCCGGCCTCGGTGATCGCCGAGGCGAGCCCGTCGAGGTCGGAGGCGCTGGGGGAGGCGAGGGTGGTCCCGCCGGGGATGGCCGCGCCGAGGACGCGGAAGTCGAAACGCTCGGCGAGGTAGCCGAAGACGTGGTGGTTGGTCACCAGCGCGCGTCTGTCGGCGGGGAGGGTGGCGAACGCGGCGGTCATCTCGTCGTCGAGCTCGTCGAGTCGGTCCCGGTACCGGGCGGCACCCGCCTCGACGGCGGCCCTGTCGATCCCCTCCACGTCGAGAAGCTCGGTCTCCAGTGCGTCGACGACGTCGACCATGCGGGCCGGGTCGGTCCAGAAGTGCGGGTCGGCGGTGCCGCCGGCGTCCTCGTCCGAGTAGTCGATGACCTCGATCTGGTCCCCCGCGACGAACATCGGCACCCCGGTGTCCGCGACCCGGTCGAGATGCTGTTGGAGCCCTTCCTCGAGACCCAGTCCGTTCGACACCACCAGGTCGGCGCGATCCATGAGGCTCGCCTCCTGAGCGGAGATCTCGAACGAGTGCGGGTCGGCGTTGGGCTTCATCAGGGTCGTGACGTCGGCCGCGTCCCCCACCACGTTCTCGACCACGTCGCCGAGGATGTTGGTCGTCACGACGACGGTGGGGGGGTCGCCCGCGTCGCCGTCCACGATCGCGCACCCCGACAGGGCCAGTCCCGCTGCGACGAGCACGGCGGACAGCACCGGACGCCGCCTCATCGTCCGGTCTCCGCCACGAAGTCGGGGGTGGTGGGTGTCTCCAGGCTCCGGGCGACGCGCGCGTCGCCCCGGTAGTCGATCTCGTGGACGACCCCTGCGACGGGGTCGTTGACATACGCCCGCTCGCGGTCGACCGTGAGCTCGATCCCGGAGGCGGTCTCCGGATTCGCGACCGACCCTGCCAGCAGTGCCTCGGTCACCGCGATCTCCGTGCCGGCCTCGCCGTCGAAGACGCGGATCCGGCCCTCCCGGTCCACCCCCACCACGTGGGAGTCGTCGTCACTCGCGGCGGACACCTGCAGCAACGGCTGATCCGTCGGCACCAGGCGCCACTGCTGCGACCGGGTGTCCAAGAGCCAGAATCCCTCGTCCCCGGCGAGCGCGGCCACCACCGGTCGTCCCTTGCGGCCACGGAATTCCGTCGCGCGCGGCGCCTCGGTGCCCTCCGGGAAGGCGATCGATTCGAACCGAGGTCCGCCGTCCTCGTAGGTGGCCAGGACGGCCCCGTCCGCACAGCCCACGACCACACCGATGCGCGTGGTCACGGCGCCCTGTGCGTCCGCGCAGGGTGCCGTCGCACCGTCCACCGGAGCGCCGTCGGCTCCGTGGAACTCCACCCCGGACACCACTGCCGACTCGTCGACGATGGTCACGAGCGCGCCACTGCCGAGGGGGGCGACCAGTCCCTCGTGCGGTTCGGACTCGAGACGGAAGACCTCCTCGACCCGCCCCTTGGACAGGGCCTCGTTGCTCAGCAGGACCGCCTCTCCCGACTCCGGGAAGAAGATCCCGGTACCCCCCGTGGTGGCGTTACCTGAGGTCGTCACGACCGCGGGGCCGTCCCCCATCACGGCTCCGAGCATGCTCGGGGAGGTGCGGTAGTAGTGGAAGTGGTCGACGTGGTCCCACGTCCACACGCCGCTGTCGACGATCTCCACACCGGATTCTGTGTCCGCGAACAGGTACCGGCCGTCCGAGGTGACCGCCGACGGGGGCTCGATGGTGCCCGGCTCGGTCGACGTCCCGTCGAGCAGGTTGAGCATGCCGACCGCCCCGGTGCGGTCGATGCTCACCAGGTGCAGCTGGGGCTCGGCCACCTCCTCGGCGCCTTCGACTTCGCCGTGACCACTGCCGGAGTCCTCCTGGGACCCCTGCGCGGCAGTGGTGGTGGTCCCGTCCGCCGCGGTATCCGGGCCGCCCGTGTCGGTCGGGCCGCCCGCGCACCCCGCGAGCGCGAGGGCGACGACGGCAGCGACGATGCCGGCAGGGAATGCACCAGGACGGACGACGGTGGAACTCGATCTGAGGGTGTGCATTCTCTGCTTTCTCGATGGGTTTCGGGGGGTGTCACCGTGCGGATGCGTCCGCCGCGCCCACGACGTCCGATGGCCCTGTGGCGGGGTGATGGCCGATGGCGCGGACGAGCAGGATCCGGCGGGCGGAGTGCACGGCCGCCGAGACCCCGGCCAGTGCGATCGCGGAGAACGCGATGGAGGAGCCGGCGGCCGTTCCCGCATGCCAGGAGGCGAGTAGACCGATCACCACGGCGGCACCACCGAACGCCGCGGCGAGCACCATCGTCGAGGGAATGCGTCTGGTCCAGCGGTTCGCGGCGACCACCGGGGCGAGCAGCAACGCCACCACCAGCAGGGTTCCGACGGCCTGATAGGAGGCCACCACGGCGAGGGTCACCAGTCCTACGAGCGCCACCTGCGCGACCCTCGGCCGCAGCCCCAGGGTCTGGGCGACGCGGGGGTCGAAGGCCGCGGCGACGAACGCGCGGTGGAAGCGGGCCGCCACCGCCAGGGTCACCACCAGCGCGAGGGCCAGGGTGACGAGTTCGGGACCGCGGATGGCCAGGATGTCGCCGAAGAGGATGGCGGTGGCGTCCGTGGCGAAGCTGCCGGAGTGGGAGACGATGATCACCCCGACCGACAGCATCGTGACGAACAGCAGCCCGATGGTGGTGTCGTAGGACAACCGGCCGCGCCTCTGCAACGCCCCGATCCCCGCGCTCATGGCCACCGCACTGACCGCGCCGCCGACCATCGCCGGAAAGCCGAGCACGGTGGCCAATGCCACTCCGGGGAGCATCCCGTGCCCGATCGCCTCGCCGAAGAACGCCATTCCCCGGATGACGACCCAGGTGCCGACCACTCCACAGATCGCCGCAACGAGCAGGCCGCCGACGAGAGCTCGGGCGACGAACGCGGTGCTGAACGGATCGAGGATCAGGGACACGAGGCCGTACACTATCTGTAACGACATTCGTTATCAACAAGGAGTGCAGACCATGCCCCTCTCGGGTCCGGCCCTCAGCGCCCACGGGTTGTGTTACGGCTATGAGGGCCGTGAAGTGCTCCACGACGCGGCGGTGGAGTTGGCGTACGGGACCGTCACCGCTTTCGCCGGGCCGAACGGATCGGGCAAGTCCACTCTCGTGGAGCTCCTCGCCGGCGTCCGCGTTCCCCTCCGCGGCGAGGTGCGTCGGCGGGGCACCGTCTCACTCGTCGTCCAGCGACCCGCTGCGCCGGAGACCCTCCCCCTCACGGTCCGGGACACCGTCTCCATGGGGACGTGGGGGCGACGGATCGGTAGGCGGGAGGCCCGCAAGGTCGTGGCCGAGATGATCGGGGCGGTCGGCCTGGACGGCCTCGAGTCCCGCTCCCTGACGGAGCTGTCCGGAGGTCAGCGACAGCGCGCCCTCCTCGCCCAGGCGTTGGCGAGTCGCGCCGACATCGTGTTGATGGACGAACCCGATGCCGGACTGGATTCCGCCAGTCGGCGGCACGTCCACGAGTTGCTCACCGATCAGGCCCGTCGACGGGGCGTCGCCGTGGGCTGTGCGTCACATGACGAGCGGTTCGTCGCCACCGCCGATCACGTGGTCAGGTTGGAGGCCGGTCACGTGACGAGCTGCGCCACGTACACCCCCGACACCGCGAGCGCCGCCACGCCGAGTCCGGTGCGCAGCCCGAGCTCCGGGATGCGCGGTTGCAGCAGCACTCCCAGGTAGCCGCCGATCAGACCGCCCAGTCCGCAGACGATGCCGACTCCCCACGCCGGTGCGACCGGATCGGTCGAGAACCGTGCGAGCACGGTGAACACCACCGCGCCGACCACCGAGGTGATCCAGGTGGTGGCCAGGGCCGCGGGTGCGACGACCCCCACGGCCAGGCCCCCGGCGACCAGCAGGGGCGAGAGGATCGAACCCCCGCCGATGCCGTAGACGCCGCCGACGACCCCGACCACGAACGCGGCCGTACGC